>JAJZZR010000028.1 GCA_021797465.1 Pseudomonadota bacterium
GGGCATAGCCCCGCCAGCTGCGATCCGATCCCGGGTGATCGGGAATCAGGGCCAGGGCCAACTGGTCGATGTCGTACGCCGCATCGATCTCGCCGAACAGATCCCACCGCAGCGCGCCGCGCTCGAACGGACTGAGGATCACATCGCCCCGGCGCTCATCGAGGAACCGCCGGGCGAATCCTCCGTCGGGATCGGCGATCACCGCGCGATCCCCGCGCGCGAGGGCTCCGGCGAGCAGCTCGGCGATGGCCGTGCTCTTGCCGGCCCCGGTGGTGCCGATCAGCTTGAAGTGCTTGGTCTCGTCCGCGTACGGCACCTGCACCCCCGCCAGTGTCAGCGGCACGGAACGTGTGTGTGCGCGGTGCGCGAGCCGCGCGTCCTGTTGCGAGCTTCGCGCCTGCTGTGCATCGAGCACGACGGCGCCACGCACCTGCACCTCGGGGCTGGCGCCGGGCAGCGACGCCAGAACGCGGCCCGCCGTGTATCCACCCAGGATGCCGAGACCCGCGGCACCGGCGACCGGCAGCACCGTGTCAGCCAGGCCGAGCGCATGGAAGAGCGGGGCGGCCGCCGCCATACCGGCGCCGAGCGCGCTCATCACGGCAACGCCCCAGGCGGGTGAGGCCAGCCAGCGCCGAGCCGCCGCGCGGCCGCGCGCCAGCGCGACCCACATCGGCGCTTGCACCGTGGTATAGGCCACCGCCAGGCCGTCTGCGCCGTGCGTCAGATCGTAGAGCAGCGCCGCGGACATGACGCCTACTCCACCGGGAACTCGCCGCCGGTGTCCGCGCGGCGCGCGGCGCGGGCGCCGGGCACGATACCGGCCGTGCCGGCGCGCCGGGGCTGGGGACGGAACCAGATTTCCCGGACGATGCGCCGGTGGCGCTCCAAGCCGCATTGAATGACGACATCGATCAACGCGTGCAGGAGGCTTTGAATGTCGCGCCGCGCCAGCTGCCGCCCGGCCGCGCTCTGCTTCACCAGCAGCGCCAACTGCTCGAACGCCAGCGCCGCGCTCGAGGCATGCACGCTGGTGATCGAGCCCGGGTGACCGGAGTTCACGTTGCGCAGATAGTCGAACGCTTCCTCGGCGCGCAGCTCCGCCAGCAGGATCCGATCCGGCTTCATGCGCAGGCAGGCCTCGAGCAGCTGCTTGGGCGTGACGCGCGAGAGTCCTTGATCGTCCTTGCTGTAAAACAGCCGGACGTGATTGGGATGTCCGTCGAGCGTCAGCTCCGGCGCGTCCTCGATCGTGATGAGACGCTCCTCGGCGGGAATCTTCGCGATCAGGGCCTTCGTCCAGGTGGTCTTCCCGGATCCGGTCGGCCCCGACACCACGATGTTGCGCCGGCTGCGGACCGCCAGGGTCAGGAATGCCTCGAGCTGGTGCGCCGCCAGCAGCGCGCGCAGCTCCCGGTCCACCGGGTCCGCGACGCCCGCGGCGACCCGCGTGTCACGCAGCGTACCCTGCCCGGAAAGCTCCTCGACCGTCCAGCGCGATTGGGCGGGACGGCGGATGTTGATCGCCACGCAGCGGGCCGGCGTCGCCGGCGGCATCGCGATCTGCACACGCTCACCGCTTGGCAGGCTGCCGGCGAGCAGCGGATGCACTTCGTCGATCCTCTGCCGGGTGTAGTTGGCGACCAGCTTGGCGAACCGCCGGCACCAGTCGAAGTCGAGCTCCGGCAGCGGCTCGCGCCGCCAGCCGCCGCCGGTCTCCAGGAACACCTCGCCCGGCCTGTTGACGCACAACTCGGTCAGGTCCGCGCGGGCCAGCAGCGGACGAATCGCCTGCACCGTCAGCTCCAGGGAGGAGCGCTGCGGCGCAGGCTCGCGCACCGCCGGTGCCGCGGCGGACCCGCACTCAGCGCTCGACGAGCTCATACACGGTCCTGAAGTCCACATCGCGGGCGACCAGAACCTCGATCCGCTGCCCGCTCGGGACATTGATGGTCGGAGGAATGTCTTCCGTGCCGCGCAGCACCCCCGTCACCACACCCGCAGACTCGGTCGGGTCGATGATCAGCGTTCCACCGGCACTCTGCGCCTGCGCCTGTACGACCCCGGTGACGGTCGAGATCAGCAGCGCCGCGCCGAAGCGCTGCCAGAAATGCGTGTCGACCGTTCCGGTCAGACCGGAGCGCCCCAGCGCATCGGTCGACGGGGAATCGAGCCGCACCACGACGCCCGTGGGCGTACGAGCCTCGGTCCAGATCACGAACACGCGCGCCTGCCCCTGGCGGACCTGACCGCGCGTCTCACCTATCAACTCGGTGCCACGCTCGAGCAGCACGACGGTGCCGTCGGCGCTGAAGGTGTTGCGGGCCGTGATGCAGGTCGTCATGCCCGGAAGCGTCGAATCGATCGCGGTCTCGAGCGTGCAGTCGATGAACGTGCCCTTGGCGAGCAGCAGACGCCGTTGCGGCAGCAGTTGCGCGCGTGTGGCGTGCATCACGCTCGGTCTCAGGAGTATCTGCAGGCGCGAGCGTGCCGCGCGGGGCCGATCAGGCGGACCTGGGTAGGCCCTGGACGCCGGCGCACCGCCCGTTTGGGAGCCTACCGCGCCGGGGGCCGCCGGCGCCGTGAACACCGGACCTGACAGCAACGCCCGCAGCGCGTTCGACCGCCGGCGCGCCGGCACCGGCGCGCCCAGCGCCGTGCCGAGCACCGGCTGGCGCGGCGCCCGCGCCGGAATCTGTGCCACAAGGGCGGCCTCGCGCGCGGCCCGGCTCAGCACCGCGGGGCGCGCGATCCGCGGCGGCGGTTTCGGCGGAGTCGATCGCTCGAGTGGCGGCAGCGGTCCGAGCGGGCGCGGGCCGCTCGCCGATCCCTGGGCGCCCACGCCGATCACCGGAGTCGTCGGCCGTATGCCGCGCAGTGCGCGGGTGTAATACCAGCTCAACATCGTTACCGCGACCCCGATGACCAGAGCCGCCGCGAGCCATCCATTGAGGCGGGCGTGCACCGAGCGCGGCCGGCGGGCCAGCGTGACGCCCCGCTCGCCGGGCACTTCGGCGTCCTCGACCGGCTTGCTCGCATCCGGGCGTGATCCGACACCCGGGGCCGCGCTCGTGTGCTCCGGCGGACCGCGGCGCCAGAACCGGCCGATCACGGCTGCTCTCCCGCGACATCGGGTGGCGCACTGCGCGTGCCCGGACGGCGCGTGATACGCCAGACACGCGGCGATATCGTCTCCGAAGCCAATCGCCGCTGTGAGTCCATGAAGCCCCGATTGACGATCCGCCCGCGCAGTCTGCCCCGCTTGAGCACGAAGCGGCGCGCCACCTGATGAATGACCATCTGATCGCCCCGCATGTTGAAATCGACCAGAGACTCGCTGCCGTCGGCGTGCAGCACGAACACCGCCGGCAGCTGCGCCGCCGGCGGGAAGACCAAGTGAGTCTCGACGCCGTCGTCCCAGGCGGCCGACGGCTCGATGGAGTGGGCGCCGCAGTACCAGTAGTCCTGGTTGCGCACCGCTGGCCGTTCGGCCGCGGCCAGCGCGTGCGCAATCCGCTGCCGATTGCGCGCCGCGGCGCCACGTCTGCGGCGGGCCTGCGGATACTCGAAGCGCACCGCATAGATCGCCGGCTGCGCCCGATCGCCGGCGGAAGGCGGACGGACCCGGTAATCGAAGAGGTAGGTCCGGCGGTTCGTGAGCACCGTCAGATCGGTTGCGACGCGCGTCGCCCGGGGCTTGATGAACAGGTTGTCGCCCGCGGCCGCCACGGTGATTCCGTTGGCGTCGCCGACGCCGAGGCCGACGAAATGCTCCCCGGGCGCAAACTGCAGGTCGATCTCATAACCGACCCGACCGCGCAGCGCATACACCCGGTTTAGGCGATAGCGCACCAAGCGCACGCGAGGATTCGCGGCGGCGGGCGGTGAGCCGGGCTTCGGCGTCCCGGCCCGAACGCCCGCAATCATCAGCCCCGACATGCCGAGCGCCAGCGGCAGCGCGCACCGAACCCATCGCCTCTTCGACATCTTGACCTCCTCCGATCAGCCGCCCGAGCGGTTGGTCGATCCGAGCACTTCCGGCTCGAGCTCGAGCGCGGTGACTTCGAAGGCGAGCGGATTCCAGCGCCGCATCTGCGGGGCACGCGCGGGCGTGCCGAACACGTACTGGATCGTGGCAATCCAGTGCTCGAGACGCTCCCGCGCCCCGCCCGGCTGGCGCACGATCCGCTCGAAACGCACCTGCGCCAGGTGCCCCCCGCCGAGCGCCGCGCCGAGGAAGCTCACCGATTCGATCCGCACCGAGACCGTGCCGCCGTCGCGGTGAACGTTCAGGGGCGAGCGCGGATTGGACGGATCCCAGCGGGTGTACAGCGCCTGATTGAGCGGCGCGGAGTTGAACGCGCCGCACTGCCGGTAATCGGCTCGCGCCATCGCGTAATCGAAGCGCTCGCACACGCTGATGTAGCGCATGAGGAAATACCGCGCGATGGCCTGGTTGAAATCCTCACGGCCGTCGTACGCCGGCAGCACGTCGACCAGGCCCGTTCGGCTGTCGACACGAATCACGTACGGCTCCACCCGCTTCAGCGGAATCAGCGCCAACAGCGCAGCGGAAAGGATCACCACGCAGATGCATGCGGCGAGCGCGACGCGCCAGGCGATGCGCTCGGACCGGTTCGCCTGCGCGCTGCGGTCGGCATCCCAGGAGGCGGCCTGCTCGAAGTACTCGGCCAGCGGCCGCTGCGCGCTCATGACCGGCTCGCGCGCCGGGTGCGGCCGGGACGCCGCGCCGCGTCCGGCGTGGTGGCGCCATCGGCGTGACGGGCAGGCGCCGCAGCCGGCCGATTGATCGGCACCATGGGACCGGTGCAGAATCGGCGCGAGGCACACCCCGACACGCAGCAGACGGCGAGCAGCACCAGCAACCATTTCATCGGGCTTTCTCCAAGGTCTGGATGTTTGCCGGGAAGATCGGCCTGCGGCGCGCTCATGTGCGCAACCCCTCGCGGACGCGTGCTTGCATGCTGTGCAGACGCCGCTCGGCATACCCGCCCGCCGCGACGGCGGCGCCGGCGGCGGCCGGCACCGCCCAACGCGCCGCCGTGCGGATCGGACTGCCGCCGGCATGCAGGGCCCGACTCATCATTCCCTGCGTGCTGAGCGCGATTCCGCCGGCCAGCCCGGAGGCCACCGGCATGACCTGCTGCATGAACAGGAACACCAGCGTCGTCACCAGCAACATGTCGAGCGCATCGACGGTGTCGACGGCGCTGCCGAGCGCGGCGGTCTGCTGCGCATACACCGCGACCAGATGGAGCAGCAGCGCGGCCACCATGACCGTGAGAATGGTGATCAGCGCATAGTTGGCCAGCTGCGCGATCCATGCCGTGAAGAAGCTGCGCGTGGCGTCGAACAGCAGCAGCACGATGAACACAGGGCCCAGCGCGAGCAGCACGGAGAGCGCGACGCTGGAGAGCGCGAGCAGGAACATCGTGTAGACGCACAACAAGCCCACCAGCAGCCAGACCACGGCACCGGCGATGTAGAACCCGACATCGCCTCCCCACACGCTGCCCTTGTCGAACAGGCGCCCCGCCACTTCGCCGCCCTGGCTCCAGATCGCATCCAGTGTCGCGACCGGATCGGAGGCGCCGACCACCTCGGCGGCGAACTGCGCCGGCGCTTCGTAGAACGTATTGACGATCAGCGTGTTGTAAAGCCAGAGATGAACGCCGACGCCGAACACCAGAACCAGTTTGGCGATGCGCTTCAATCCCACCCCCACCGGCTCCTCGATGCGGCCGGTGAGCATGAGCACGCCCCACCCCATGACGTAGACCGAGGCCAGGACGACCAGCGCCGGCTCGAGCAGGGACGCGACACGCGCGACCGTGGCGCCGATGTAACTGCCGAGCGCCCCGTTCAGCCACACCCAGAACGTCTGGAAGAATCCCATGGCCCCTCCGTCCTCGCCGCGCCGCTACGGGGTCGGCTGGAAGCGGGTTGCAAAGTCTCCCTGCGCCGCGATCGCCTCCTCGCGCGCGCGCTCGCGATCCGCCCAGCGCTCGGCCCGAGCCGCGGCGAACAGCACCGCCAGCTTGGTCTGCTCGTTCTGCACCATGGTCTGCTCCGCATCGATGCGCGCGGTCAGATCGAGGACGGCCTTCTGATCGCCGGCCGACCCGATGGCCGTGATCAGCTGATTCAGCTGCGCGAATCGGCCGCTGGCATTGGCCAGCGCGGCGCTCGAGAGCGCCTGCAGCAGCGCCGCGGAGCGGCGATCCGCCACCAGCTGCGCCTGCGCCGCGGACGAAAGCCGCGCGAACTGGGCGGGCGTCAGGCTCGTATCGGCGCGCTCCGCGCTGCGAATGGCCGCGGCCAGCGCCGGATAGGCGCCTGGCTGCCCGGCGAGGGCCGCGCTCAACTGCGTCCAGTTCTCGGGGAGGTAGTTGCGCCGCACCCCCTGGAGCAGCTCGTGCATGCCGCGCGTGCCGCTCATGCTGCGCAGCATCTGCTGCGCCTCCAGATACTGCGCCTGCTCGGTCACCAGCGACTGCTGCAGTGTCTGGATCTCGGTGCCGAGCCGCGCGACCGCGGCAACGTCGATCACGGCCCATTGCGCGTGGGCCACCGGGGCCAGACACAGTGCCAGCAACACGCCGCCCGCCCGGAATCGCTTCGCCGTCTGCATGATCAGCCTCCTACGCCTCATTCCGCGGCCGGAGCCGCGAGGAACTCATTCAGCCAGTTCTCCGGATCGGTTCCGCGCTCGCGCAACAGCGCGCTCATGCGGCGCAAGCCGCTCGAGCGCGCCGAAATGACCTGCATCTCGGCTTCCAGACCCGACAGGTCGAGCCGGCACACCACGCTCTGCTGCCCCTGCTTGACCAGGAACACGCGCGCGCCGGCATCGAGCTGCTCTTTGATGAGCGCGAATTCCCGCAGCGTCAGCCCGAAACCGTGCACGTAGTCCTCGGCCACGGCCGCCGGGTTGGGGAAGAAAATCTTCGTCGGGGTCTGCTCGACGATGGTGCGGCTGATGCGGCTCTCCAGCACGTCGGCGGCGCTCTGGGTCGCCAGGGCCATGACCCCGTTGAGCTTGCGCCAGGTCTTCGGGCCGTCCTTGGCGAACTGCTCGAAGGCCGGATCGGCGAGCAGTCGCCAGAACTCGTCCATCCAGCACACCAGCCGCCGGCCGTCGAGCAACTGCCGGACGAGATGGAACAGGTAGAGCGTCACGGGCGCCCGGCACCGCTCGTTGTCGAGGAATTCCGTGACGTCGAAGCCGAGCACCGCGACGCCGCGAAACCGCTCGGCCACGGCGTCCCGGGCGTTGTCGAACACCCAGGCATACTCCCCGCCGGCGCATTCGCACCAACCGGCCAGGCGGGCGTGCAGGCCCTCCGGGTCGGTCGGATCTAGAAACTCCACCAGGCGCGACAGCCGCCGCTGCGGCACGGCCAGGGCGAGCGTTCCCTGCAATGCCTGCTCCAGATCGCGCGTCTCGCGCACCGTGAGCGCGCGGCCGGCGGGCCGGGCGAGCAGCTGCAGCCACGTGCGCAGGAACTCCAGCTGCTCCGGTCCCGCCGGCAGCTGCAGCGGGTTGAATCCGGTCGGACGACCGTTGCGCAGCGGCAGGTACGCCCCCCCGAGCGCGCGCACCAGAATCTCCAGGCCGCGGTCCTTGTCGAGAATGACCTGGGTGGCCCCGCAGCGCTCGAGCATGGCGACTAGAAACCCGATCAGCGCGGTCTTGCCCGAGCCGGTCGGGCCGCAGATGAAGGTGTGCCCCGTGTCGCGCCGTCCGCCCTCGGTCGTCTCCGCGGCATGGAGCGAGAAGTGAAACGCCGACCGCGCGCGGGTCTGCAGCAGCGCCAGGGATTCGCCCCAATGGTTGCCGTGTGCGCGCCCGGCCGGGAAGTTGTGAAACGGCGCCAGGGCCGCGAAGTTGCGCGAGGTGATGGGCGCCTTGCGGGTCCTGAACGCGAAGTTGCCCGGCAGCTGCGCCCAGTATGCCGCCTCAAGGCCCAGGTCCTCCCGCGCCACCGTCATGCCGGTGTCGGCGAGCAGCGCCCGCGCGCGCGCGAGGTGTTGGTCGAGCGCCTCGAGCCTGCCGGCGCCGGCCGTCTCGTCGGCGGTGCGCACCTGCGCCAGCACCTGCAGCGAGAAGTGGTGGTCGCCCATCACGAATTCATTGCTGGTCAGGGCATCGAGCGCCTCCCTGAGCTCCTCGGCCTGGGAGACGGCGAAATCGCCCGCATTGGCCATGCGATTGATCTGGCGCGTCAACAACTGCTGGGCGCTCGCCTTGGAGATGAACGCGAAGGATTGCGTGAGCACGAAGGAGAATGGCGCGGCAAGCAGCGCGTTCAGCATGCCCGTCACACTCGGGGTCGGGTATTCCTTGATGCCGAGCATGGCGCCGGCCAGTGTCGCACCCGGCTGCCGGTACTCGATCACCTCGTTGCCGAAGAACAGGCGCGTCGTGGCCAGCGCCGCCGCCAGCGGCCCGTTCGGCAGCGGCACCGCGCGCGACTCCCCGTTGATCAGCAGCGTGATGAACTCCAGAACCTCCGAATACCAGCGGTGCTCGTCGCGGTAACAGGCGAGCAGCCGCGGCTCGTAGCGCGCCAGAGACGCGCTCAGCGTCCGCGCCATGCGCGCACACGCCTCCAGCGCGTCGGCGAGCTCGCGCTGCTGGCCTTCTTTCTGGGCGTTCGCCACGAGACGCGACAGCCACCGGCGGGCGCGCCCGGCCGCCGGCCGATACACCGTGGTCAGATAGATCTCGTTGACCATCAGGCTTTCGGCGCTGAGGCGCTCGAGGTACCGGCCGCGCAGGCGCGCCGCGAAGCCCTCGGCCGCCTCCACCGGGGCGGTGACCTGCTCCCGGCGGCGCACGACGTGGGCCCACAGCGCGACGCCGGGCTCGGCGACGTTGCGCCACAGGACGTTGAGGCGCTCGTGCCATCCATTGATCTGGTCCGTGTCGGCGCACTCGAAACTCTGCCCGCCCATCCGGAACACCTGCAGATAGTCCCCCGAGCCGGTCCGCACCACCGCGGGCGCCACGTGCGCCCGATAGGGAATGTTCTGCTCGACGGTGAGCTCACGCCGAAGCAGCGCACCCGAGGTCCTCACCATGCCCGCCGCTCCTTCGGTCCCGCGCACCAGCACCAGACCTCGTGCGGGCGGCGCCGCGCGCGCGCGTCAGGAGAATCGAGCGTCAGCGGCGCATAGCTCACCGCACACCACAGCCTCCCGTTGCCCAGATAAGCCGGCAGCCGCGTGCGCACCGCCAGCGCCAGCAGGTCGAAATAGCGCGCGTCGTGCGCGCACAGCAGCGCGCACAGCCCGTGGATCGGCACCGCGATGAGCAGCGTCAGCAGATTGCGAGTGAGCAGAAACGCCTCGAGGGTGAAGACGAGATTGAATAGCAGCGCGCTGTAGGTCACACCCCAGCGCATCGGCGGCCGCGTCGCCCCCACGAACAGCGGATCCGCCGTCAATGCCATGATCGATTCACTCATCGGCGTGACCTCAGACACCGAACATTCCGCGCACCCACGCGACGATCTGTGGGGCGCCGAACGCGATCGCGATGCCGAGGATCGCGCCGATGCACCATCCCCAGGAGATGCGGTTCGCCATGGCCATTGCCCCCAGCACCATGACCAGAATCACCGCGATCGGCGTCAGCCACGCCAGGATGTTGCTCTCGAGCGCCATCGCACCGGTCAGGAACGGGGACGACTGCGCCGCCGCCAACGCCGGCACTGCGATCGCCGCCGCTCCCCACAGCAGCGCCGCCGCGCGGCGCCACCCATCCGTCTTGGTCTGGGAATTCATGCCACGCACCCCGTTGCGCCGCTCAATGCCCCGCGGGCGCGCCGGCCGGCTCGCCCGCCTCCGCGGCTTCCCCGGCCCGCGCGGCAGCCTCGAGCCGCCGGCGGGTGATCTTCCCGGGAGCGCCGCAGCGGAACCCCCGCACGATGTGCGCGTAGTCGTAGCGGCGCTCGCCCTTTGGGTCGACCCAGTTGTCGGCGCGGACTTGCGCCTCGACGATCAGCTGGTCGCCCTTACGGGCGGTGCGCGCCACGGCCTCGCCCAGCGCGCCGAACGCGACGAACCAGATGCTCGTGGCGACTTCCCGCTCGGCGCCGCCTTCGTCCTGGCCGGCGTAATCGTTACCGATGAGACAAAACCGGGTGTAGATGAGTCCGCCCTTCTCCGTGAGCTCCGGATCGCGCGCCAGGTTGCCGACGGCGGTGAGTGTGAAGCTGTTCATGCGGTGGTCCTCGCGTTGACGGTGCGCCCGATGGCGTGGACGGCAGTCTATGCGGGTCAGTTGGCGGCGGTAGCGCGGTTGCCTGCGTGTTTGAATAGAAATGCAGCGTGCGGCACTCGTGCGGTCCGACCGGGGCTATTCTTCACCGCCTCACCCCACGCAACCGGAGAGCGACTCATGCAACTGACTGAAACGGATGAGGCGGACTGCATCGAGGCCTGCATCGAGGCGCTCGACGAGGCGACCCTGTCACTGGCGCATCACCCACCGCGGGCGCTGGCCGAGGCGCTGGCGGTCCATCTGCAATGCCTGCTCGAGGCGCTGCAGGCGCAGGGACAGTGCACCGCCGAGGAGGTGCGGCATCGGTTGGATGAATTGACGCGAGAGACACTCGGCGCGCCTTGCACATCCGATCGACCCGCGTAACGAGTCAGCTATGCCCGATCTGCCAAGCAGATCCTCTACCCGGGCGATCGCCTGATCGACCGCATCCGCGAGGAGGCGCAGCTCGTGCAGATCGTCACCGTCCTGCACAGTGCACGCGATCTCGCTCGCCTGGATCGGCCCTGGCAGCCACCCGCGCCGAGGCCGTAGCCACCGTCATCGCACCAGCGCCAGCGGCGCTTTCCTCATCGGCGCCGGCGTCGAGGCGATCGCCATCCTCCCGGTTATCCGCGAGCTGAGGAACCTGCCAGCTCCCAAGCGCCGACCGATCGGCTTCAGCGCCGATCTCCGCGAGAAGACCTGACGTCACCGCCGACCCTTGCGGCCCAAGGGGCCACAAAACTCGCTGCGCAGCTATCCTGCATACAACCCCTCGGTGACGTCGGTCGCAGCAGTCCGTCTTCCCGAACTATCGCGCGCCAGCCGCGGGATCATGGAGCCGAGGGCACCGTTCCCCCACGTGCCTCCTCGATGCGCTGCCGGATGCGCATCCCCGTTTTTTTGGGCCAGCGGGATTTGGCCCATCTTGAGGCGTCTGAACGGAGTTCCTAAGTTGGGCCGTCAGTATCGCGAATCGTAGCCCAATTGAACGTCAAAGTCGGCGAACGCTTGCGCCAGCGCGTTCACGTACGCGTCAATCGGCAGACGTACCGGAGAAAGCAGGACCATCGGGTCGGGCCCGGTATATGTACCGGTTACAGTGATTGTCGTCAGCGTCTTCGTCGGCTTCTGCGGCGGATTACTTTGCGGCTACGGGAGCGACGCCAGGTAGTCGGCCACGGCCTGCATTTCCGCTCTGTGTAGCGTTGCGGCCACGCCGTGCATGATCGCGACCTGCCGCATGTTGCTCTGGAAGGACTGCAGCTGCTTCATGATGTACTTGGCGTGCTGCCCGGCGAGGCGCGGGAACATCTTGCTGCCGAGCCCCTGCGGTCCATGGCAGGCCGCGCACGCCGGCACGCCCTGGGCAGGAATGCCCTGATGGAAGATCTTGTTCCCCGCGGCGACCTCCGCGGCCGGATGCGGCTTCCCGGGTCCGGTCTTCTGATGCGAGAAGTACTGCGCCAGGGCATCGATGGTCGCGTTCGAGAGCTGGCTCGCCATGCCGTACATGTACGCGACCGCGTACGGATCGCCGCGCGTGTGATCGCGGAATTCCTTCAGCTGCTGCTCGATATACCAGGCATGCTGCCCGGCGAGCCGCGGAAACATCGGATTGGTGCTGTTTCCATCGACGCCATGGCAGGTTCCGCAGACTCCGATGGCCAAGGCCCGTGCCTGCGAGGGCGGCGTCGGAGCCCCCTGCGCCAGCGCTCGTGCGCCCGTTACGGTGAGCGCCACCATCGCGGCGGCCAGCAGGCCACGATACAGCCGGTCTTTCAGGTTATCGATCCGCATGACGCACCTCAGAAGGCATACCACAACATGAGCTGCAACACGTCGTTGTCCGAGGCGCTGCGACCGTAGCCGTCGTAGTTGCTCGTCGCCCCCATGAACTTGTTGAACAGGACGTACTGCGCCGAGAGCTTCACGTTATACCAGGGGAGGTAATCGGCCTCCAGGATAAAGCCATTGCTGTCAGGCGAGCCGGTCGCGCTGGTCGCGAGCGCGTTCGCGGAGCAGTACGCGAGCGTGCGGCCGCTCGAGCAGGCGAAACCGTACAGGCCGCTGTCCCGGCTGCCGCTGGTGCCGAACCAGCCGATCGTCCCGCCGTACCTGCGCCGGTAGAAGTAGCTCGCCCAGAGCTTGCCGACCGCCAGGGTGTCCGCCGGGTTGGCGGCGCCTGCGGGCATTGCGTGCATGTTTTGGTGGATGTACGTGCCGGCGACCGTGACGATATTGTCCTCGCCGAGGTACTGATACTGGAAATCTCCGGCAACGTCCAGATAGCTGGACTGCGGTCCCGCGAGCGGAACTCCACCGCCCGGATACACCTTGAAGTCCTCCCCATAAGTACCCACCTCGAGCGCGTTCGCGTCCCAATCGTACTCGTAGGCCAGCCGCCAGTAGGGGGAAAATCCGGCGAGCACGTTGCTGTCGGCACTATCGAGGGGCGCGACCGCCCCGGGCTGAAACGAGCGGTAGCCGCCGAATTCGACGTACAGCGATTGGTCATAGAACACGTAGCCGGTCAAGCCGGCGACCTGTTGCGCAAACTGCTCGTCAATTTGCACGTCGGCCGGACCAAGCGGCGTTCCGGCGACCGCGACGTTGCTGTGCGAGAAGGGGAAGCCCCATGCCGGGGTGTCGTTCCACAGGTCCTGCACCGTCGGGTTGTTGTTGAGCGAGAGTCCGTAGGTCAGGGTGTTCTTGCCCGGCAGCACGAGCAGCTTGGCGAAGCGCACGTCGGTATTGTCTATGCTGAGATGATCGGCCTTGCCGTCGTAGGTCAGCTGGGAAAAGATACCCAGATGGGGCGCGATTCGGCCCGCGTAGAACAGGCTCAACTGGCGCGGAAACTCGACCGTGCCGTTCTGCGCCGAGCCCCCGTTCGGATCGGGCTTGGCCTTGTTGAGCGTGCTGTACGCCGTCTGCATCATCACGGACAGCGTCGGCAATTGCGACAGCGACAACAGCTGCTGGCGGGTGCTGCTGACGGCACGCACCTGGCGCAGATTGTCCAGCACGTAGCCATTGGCCTTGAACTCCCGGCCGAAGGGCGTCAGTTCAGGAAACACCGTATGGCAGGCCGCGCAGGCCATGCCGGTCTGGCGGGAGAAACTCGGCACCGCCCGGGCCGCCGGCGCAAGCATCACGGCGGCCACCACCGCCAGCGCCACCCGGAATCGCGTCGCATGTCGCATCTGGATCCTCTCCTCCCGCCAGCTTGAGCGGGTCAGCCAGAAGCATATGGGCGGCCCGGCGGTACGTTAACCCGCATTCCCCGCTATGGGGTTTCGCAAAACCGAGGGTGCCAGAATGCAATCGGTAAATTCGCCCTGCCGTGCGCTCAGCGCGGTTGCGGAGCCGGTGGTGCCGCGGGCGCCGAACGATAGGCCATGCGGCCCGGTGCGAGAGCCTGATTCAGCGGGCGGTACATCGGTGGCGGCGAGCTGGGCACGACATACGCACCCGGATAGGCGAATGTGGCGCGACGACCGGAGGCGCCGCCGCGCGCACCTTCGGGGCGGTACATCGGCGGGCGGCTCAGTCGCGGAGGGGCCGGATGGCCACGGAACGTGGGCCGCGGCATGCGCCCGCCGCCGCTCGGCCGGCTCGGCTCGACACGCGGCGCGGACCGCTGCGGCATGGGCCGCGTAAACGGCTCGCCCAGCACCCCGTTCGGCCAGCGATCGCCCGGGAACTGCGGCCAGCGCGGGCGCTCGGCGCGCGCGCCGGAATGCCGCGCCATCGGCGGCTGGCCAGGGGACTCCCCGCGCATGCGGCCGCGCGCGAAGCGGGGCGCCGCAAACGGCCTGGCCGGGGCCAACCGCACCACCGCGGCCGGCATGTTGGGGCGCAGCCGCGCCCACTGCGCAACCGTCAGCGTCCGACCGCCGTTGGCCCGGATCGCGGCCTGCTGGCGCACGAAAGAGACGGGCGCCCGCGGCGGCAACAGCCGTGCGACCACGGGACGGTTGGTCAATTGCCGCGGCGGCGTCCGCCGGAACTGGGGGTAGCGAGCGCCGAATGCGCTCGATCGGGTCGGCGTGAGGGTCGGCGCCCGCCGCGAGAAGCGCATCGAAAGCAAGCCGCGGCGCGCCAGCACCACCAGATGCGCATCGGCGGGCTCGGACTGCACGAATGCCGCGCGCGGCACCGAGGTGACCGCGCCGGCGATCCGGCTATTGCCGTACGACTGGCGGCCTCGGTCCCGATAGGCGGCGGCGACCAGCCGGGCGTTGAGGGCCCGGGTGTCGCTCAGATTGACTTTGCGGACATAAGACTCGCTGGCCGCATATCCGGGAACATAGACGTTGCGCGGGCCGAGCGGCAGCCAGCCGACGTCGCCGCGATCGCCGCGCATCCACGCGACCAGCGCGGGCGCGTAGACCGGTCGCTCCCATGGCGGCCCCGGAACCCAGCACCAGGCGCCGTGCGAAACCCCCCAGCGTCCATAATGAAACGGCGCGAATCCCCACGGCTCATCGTCGATCCAGGTCCAGCCCCACGGGAAAATCCACGCCCAGTGCCCGAAGCGGTAGGGCGCCCAACCCGTATCCACGTTGGGAAACCAGGCGTAACCCCACTGTGTGTCTTGCCAACTGCCGTAGGTGTCGAGGTCGTAGATCCCCACCGTGTCGGGCGAGACGTACTGCGTCACGCCGGCGGCGTTCTGCGCCTCCTCCCGGTCACGGGACGCCGACCACGCTTCCAGCGCATCCGGCGGCCCAAGCGCGCCGTACGCGACGTTCAGGGTATTTGTGCCGCGGAACTCGGCGCGCTGGTGGGCCGATATCGTGAAGTCCTGGCCGCCGCCGGCGGCGATCGCAGCCCCGTGGATCACGCTCACGATCGTGGTATCGCCGGACGGGCTGACGTGCACCGCGTAGGTGCCGGACCGCTCGAGCTCGACGGCGAGATTCGGCGTGTCGATCTCGTCCCGCTCGCCGCCGGCCAGGGAGCGGACGTGGACGACCATCGTGCCCGCGCTGAGTTGCATCTGCGCGATCCGTTCGGTGAGGTTCAGGAAAGAGAGGCCGGTGCGGCTGCCGAGCCGGATCACCGCGCCGCCGATCTCGATCTCGGCCCGGGACTCCCAGTCCGTCCAGACCCGATCGCCGAGGGTCATCGGCCAGTTCAGCTCGGCGGCGATCCACTCGCGCGTGCCGGCCGGCTCGAGCGAGACGCTGCCGCCGATGTAGCTGATGCGCGCCACCCGTCCCGGCGGGCTCTGCTGCCCGAACGCGGCCGGGACCGCCGCCGACTGCAGCACGGCCAACACTCCCAACGCCCAGAATCGGCGGACTGCGAACACGTGACGGACACCTCCCACGAGGGATACGCGCTTGCCGCACCTGGCGCATGACCCTGTTTCGGCCTGTGATTATCTCACGACCGGGCGATCGGCCGGAGGGCCCGATCCGACACGAAATGGCACCGGCGGGAGGTTTCAGTGCGAAGCACTTCTCAGTCCCGGCGTCCGCCGGCGCTCTATCGCTCCCGGGCCCCGACGACCCGTCCGGCGCGCAAGTCGACCTCCCAGACCCCGGGCAGCGGCCAGACCCGGTAGCGGTACTGGACGCCGGGCCGGGCCGGGGGCCCGAGGCGGACCTGGCGCTGGGGCGCACCGAGCAGCGAGAGCACCTGGGCGCGCGTCTGTCCGGGCTGCAGACGCGCGAACGCCTGATCGAGCGCGAACGTGCGCGAGATCAGGAACATCGCCGGCCCCACCAGCACCAGCGCAATGCCCAGCACAACCAACAGCCAGCGCCGCATGCGGTCCCGTAGAATCGGCTCGTGACGGAGGTTATCGTACAGGAACTGCGGATCTATCCGCTGAAATCCGCGCGGGGCATCTGCCTCGCGCACGCCCGCCTCGAGCACACCGGCCTGCAATGGGATCGGCACTGGCTGGCGATCCGCACCGACGGCAGGTTTCTGACCCAACGGACACAGCCCGCATTGGCCCGTATCGCAACCTCGCTCGGCGAGCGGGGTCTGTGCCTGCGGACCGAGGGTCTGGCAGCGCTGGAGCTGCCGTTCGAAGGCCCTGCCGTCGAGCGCGAGGTGCGGATCTGGCGCGACACCCTCGTGGCGCAGGATCTGGGCGATGCGGCCGCCGAGTGGATCAGCACCGCGCTCGGCGAGCCTGCCCGGCTGGTTCGCGCCCCGCGCACCCCGGCCCGCCGGGCCGATACCACGTTCGCCGGTCCCCGGCCTGTCCCGCTGGCCTTTCCGGATGGCTATCCGGTGCTGGTCTGCAACCAGGCCTCACTCGATGCGCTCAACGAGCGCCTCGCCGCGCCGCTTCCCATGGAGCGGTTCCGTCCGAACGTCGTCTTGCGCGGTCTGGAGCCGTTCGCCGAGGATCACATCGAGTGTGTGCAGATCGGCCGGGTTCGACTGCAGCTCGTGAAACCGTGCACGCGCTGTATCATCCCCTCGATCGACCCCCGCACGGGTCTGCGCGGCGAGGATCCGTTGCCGGTGTTACGCACGTTCCGCTTCGATCCGGCGCTGCGGGGAGTCATTTTCGGCGAAAATGCGATCATCGTGACGGGCGTCGGACAGCGCATCGAGTGCGGCGCACGCTGCGAGGTGACGGAGGAAAATACGGAGAGTCGATAGCCGCAGGGTGCGATGAAATCCCGGCGCAGGCTCGAGGGCCCCTTGTCCGGCCCGAGGATACGCGTTGGCTGGTCCCGTGGCAGTGGTCCCGAAGCATCGGTGCGGCGCACCACCGCGAGCGCTCGCTTGGGTCAGCGCCGCCGCATCGCTTGTCCTGCCCTCGTATGGGCTCACCGCATCGGCCACAACCGCGCCGCACCGGTCGGCTCACACGACTTGCTGTACGGCACACAAACCTGCCCTGCCCTCGGACGCCGAACTCGAGCGCCTGCACGCGGTGTTCGGGCGAATCGAGATCCGGAACGCAAACGTCTTCGATCTCAAGAATCCCAAGGATGACAACGTCCTGTTCCGGCTGGCTGACCGCCTGCATCGGCCCACGCGGCGCAGCCTGATTCGCGCTCAACTGCTTTTTCACAGCGGCGAACCGTTCTCGCGGCATCTGATGAACGAGTCGGCCCGCATTCTGCGGGCCGATCCTTATTTCTACGACGCGACGATCCAACCCGTGCGCTATCACGACGGTAAGGTCGACGTGCGGGTCCACACGCGTGACGTCTGGACGCTCAACCCCGGAATTCGCTTCGGACGCAGCGGCGGCAAGAACACCGCCGGCGTGACGATCGAGGATATCAACGTGCTTGGAACCGGCACGGAGATCGC
>JAJZZR010000490.1 GCA_021797465.1 Pseudomonadota bacterium
TGCGGACAACGTGCCATTGGCTACAGCCTCCATGATGGCGTCGGCAATACGCTGGTACAACGGCCCGGCGAAGCGTGACAAATCGGGCGTCCAGCCAAACGGCGGTGAAGCAGCGTCACGAGGAGCGGGGGGAACAATAAGGCGGATTGCACGCATCTGCTTCACGCTATTCGGCACCAACATTGTCCGTCAACGCAACGCGCTGGACAAATCAGTCGCGATAGGGATGCGGGTCGGCCGAACGGGCGCGCAATATCGCTCACATAGCCGCTCTAGGCGCCTTCGAACGCAAGGATCACCCAGCCAACCGCGCTATCACAAATGAACGTCAGAGACCGGGTTAATTTCGCCTGCCTCGTCCGCCGCGCCGTCCCATCATGCCACGCCTGCGGTGGTTCTACGTCTTTCCATCTATGCCCCGGCTACGAGTGATGTCAGTTCGGGCAGGCCAATAACCTCGATCCCGTTGGCCTTCGGATAGCGCTCTATCCCTGAATACACGACGAAGCACCGCTCCGGCTTGAGATCCTCGCGGGCATGATGAAATCCCTTTTCCAGCTTTGGCGCGAGCCCGCGCTTGACTTCCACCGCCCAGAGGTTCCCGCCGGGCATTTCGAGAATCAGGTCGATTTCGGCGCCGGCGGATGTGCGATAGAAAGTCGCATTCACCCGGTCCGGTGCCACGCTGAGCAGGTTTTCCAGCACGAAGCCCTCCCAGCTGCCACCAGCAACCGGATGACCCAGCACCGCGTCGCGGTTATCGAGACCGAGCAAGGTATGGACGATGCCGCTGTCGCGCACATAGACTTTTGGCGACTTGACGAGCCGTTTGGCAACATTGGCGTGGAACGGCGGCAGGCGGCGCACCAGCAGCAGATCGACCAGGAGGTCCAGATAACGGGCGACGGTCTTGCCGTCGACGCCGAGGCTGCGCGCGAGCTGTGCCGCGTTTAGCGTTCCGCCCTGGGTATGCGCGAGCATGGTCCAGAACCGGCGTAGCGTTTCGGCCGGCACTCGCGGCCCAAGCTGTGGGATGTCACGCTCCAGGTACGTGCGGATGAAGCTTTCCCGCCAGACTGCGCTCGTTTTATCGGACTTGGCAAGAAAGCTGTCCGGGAATCCGCCTCTGATCCAGAGCTTCTCGTGGGTGTCACCATCGGCTTCGAGCACGTTGAACGGCTCCAGCTCGACATAGGCAATGCGGCCCGCAAGCGATTCACCCGACTGCCTGAGAAGGTCGATCGACGCCGAGCCCAGCAGCAGGAAGCGGCCTGTCCCGACGTTGCGGCGGCGCGCCTTGTCAATCAAACCGCGTAGCGTCTGGAGCAGTTCCGGCGCCCGCTGAACTTCGTCCAGGATGACGAGCTTGTCTTCGTGCCCTGACAGATAGAGGGCCGCGTCGGCCAGCTTCTCCCGATCCGCTGGGTCTTCGAGATCGAGATAAACGCTAGGCCGCCGTTCGGCGATCTGCTCGGCCAGTGTGGTCTTGCCCACCTGCCGCGGCCCGAGCAGCGCCACAGCCGGAAACTGGTCCAGCCGGGCTAAAATGAGGTCGGTCTTTCGACGCGGGATCATCCTTGCAATTATGGCATTATATGCGATAATTACAAGGATAAGACGGCGACTACGCCGCCCAGGGGTCGAGTACGGTTATGCCGCACCCCTCGAAATCGGTCACGTTCCGGGTGGCCAGTACGGCACCACGAGAGGCGGCGATCGCGGCGATCTGGGCATCCGCCTGGGAGATGGGGCGGCCGGATAGACGCCGAGCCGCGGCAATCGGGGCGTAGGCGGCCGCCGCCGCGCTGTCGAAGGGCAAAATGCGCCCGGCGAAATCCTCGGCCAGCATCACCTCTACCTGAGCCAAAAGATGCCGATGGCGTTGGCCTTCCGGCAAGAGCGCGAGGCCATAGCGTAGCTCCGCCTCGGTGATCGCCGAAATGAACATGCCGGCTGCGGGCTGGGCGCTCATCCAGGTCTCAACCGCCCCCGCCGGGACGGGGCGCATCAATTCCGAGAGGACATTGGTGTCCAGGAGGATCACAACCCAAAATCCGGCGGCTCGCGCATTGCTTCACGGGGAACCTCCGGTAAGTCGACCCCGCCCAATGGGGCAAAACGAGCCCGGATGGCGGCAACCAGGTTGGTGGGTTGACCATGTTCGCGGTTCAGGGCGGTTCGAAGGATGTCGCGCGCTTCATCCTCCATGGAACGGCCATGGATTGCAGCCTGGATCCGAAGGCGGGCTTTCAGGGGTTCATCTAGGTTACGGATGGTAATGCTGGCCACGTGGCGCGACTTCCTATTGCAATGCTGATATATTAATCAATGATTGCACGAAAGTCCAGGTCCTTTGCCGTGGCCTCTGTTCCAGCCACTGGCGTGCCGGCTGCGACAGTCTTCAGGGCAACCCGCGTTTGACGCACCACGGCGTCGAGATGCGCCATGGCCTCTTCGAGGGCGGTGTAGTCGAAGGCCCGGCGCTCGATCGGGGTCAGGGGCGGCAACGGCGGCGGCGCAA
>JAJZZR010000504.1 GCA_021797465.1 Pseudomonadota bacterium
GTTGTCACCCATGTCTTAGGAACAGATCGTCACCCATGTGTCCGGTATGGACAGTCCTGAACTGGCGGGCCACGACCGATAGCGATGATCACTACGTTTTCGCTGCGGCGCTATGAAATTGGCGATGGGCATCAAATGGATGGACACGGCACCAATTTGGTGCCATAAGCGGCCCTTGCTGATGTAAGTCGATGAGGGCCGCTATGCCACAACCCGTATTGCCTACCGCGAGCCAGATCGCGCTTCTCGTGTCGCTCCTCATCCAGCGATATAGCGCAGAACGAGGCAAGGACATCTCGCGCTTCCGATTGGCCAGAAACTCGCTTCGGCGGCTGGCCGTACGCGAGCGGCTTCGGGATGCACTGATCGATGATTGGACCGAGGCGATGGCTCGCGATTACGGTTGGCTGGTTTTCCTCGATGCCGAGGAGTTCCTGATCCTGAAAAAAGATAGCGCCGCGACATGGACGAAGATCGCCACTAAGCGGTGCGATGATCTGATCAAGCGACTGCGAGCCGGCGATTCCAGCGCATTCGACGACGCGGAAGCGGAGTTCGAACCTATGCCAGAACCCGACGACGGTGACGAGTAACTTGCTCACGGAGATCCAACATGGCGTTTTCGGTTCGCGTATATTTTGATGATTTCGGGAATCTTCATAAGGACCGTCTCATTGGTCAAGTCCGGAGGCTGGCTGACGAGTTCGGCCGCCCTGGAATCATTGGCAAGCGCGGCCAAACCAACCTTCGCATTCAACAGCAAGGCTTTCTTCGGATCGTCTGGCCAACCCGTCGGCAAGCGCGTCAATATCAAGATGCGGTCGCTGAGTTTTGGGGGGATCGCGTTTCGACACGTCGGTTCCTAGTCTGAATTCGTCTGAATCTGCGAGGGCCAGATAAAAGGCAGCACATTGCCGTGCGGTCGGTCGATTGTTTTTACTCCTGTTTTCCGACGATTCACCAATGTGCGGCACCGGCACGCAATGTGCGCCTACCATCAACTCATCGCTTTATATTGACTTTTTGCACATTTCCGCCGGCGCGATGGCCGAGTGGGCCACGAGTTCATTGGTGACGACCGGTTGGAGCCACATGCTCGCCGCCGAGGGCGAAATAGACCCTGCCGGACCAAATCTGCTTCCCGTGCCGAATGGCTTATGATAGGTTACATGTAACTTATTCGGAGGCCCGAGTCATGGCGCAGGCAAGAGGCGCGAAGCCGACACGCGTGAAGGTTCAGGAACACCGCGACCGGCTGCGCGCGCAGGGCTTGCGGCCGATCCAGATTTGGGTGCCGGACGTGCGCGCCTCGTCCTTCCGGGCGGAGGCGCACCGGCAATCGCTGGCCGTGGCGGCAAGCGCCCATGCGGCCGAGGATCAGGCGTTCATCGACGCGGTGTCTGACTGGGACAATGAATGAGGCGGGGCGACATCTGGACCGTCTCCGGCGGCAGGGACTATGCGGGCAAGCCTCGCCCCGTCGTCATCGTGCAAGACGATGCTTTCGACGCAACGGACTCGATCACCATCTGCGCCTTCACTACGGATCCGACCGAAGCGCCTCTGTTCCGGCTGCCGATTGAACCGAACGAACGCAACGGGCTGCGTTCCGCCTCCCGGCTGATGGTGGACAAGATCACCACCGTCCCAAAGTCCAAGGTCGGCGAGAGGATCGGGCGACTGGACGACGAGGATGTGGTGCGGCTCAATCAAGCCGTGATGGTATTCCTGGGCCTGGCGGTGTCGCCGAGGACAGGCCGGAAAGGGGAATGATGAGAGACGCCGCGACCAAAGTGAAGCCCGGCGCGGCGTGTCGCAAACATGGGCTATTCAGCCGGTCTGATGCCAGCGCGATACTGTTCGGATGCCCCGGTCGTCGCGTAACCCAACTCCCACCATCTCCGGACAGCTTGAATCGCTGCTCGGTTACGCTTGGCCGTTTCCGGGCCGGCCGCCGAAGCATGACCTTTCGACCTGGGCCGTCACCGACGACTGGCCGGGCCATGTGCCCGTCACAGAAGCCGAGATCGAGGTATTCGAGCGATGGTTCGCAGACCTATTCGATGAACTGTTCGGGCCGACTCCATGATCTGACACGGAGACATGCGCTATGACCGTGCCGCTGCGCGCCGCTCTTTACCTGCGCGTCTCGACGGCGCGGCAGGCCGAGCACGATGTCTCCATCCCCGACCAGAAGCGCCAGGGCGAAGCCTATTGCGTCTCGCGCGGCTACCAGCTCGTCGAGACCTATGTGGAGCCGGGCGCATCGGCCACCAATGATCGGCGCCCCGAGTTCCAGCGCATGATCGAAGCGGGCACCTCGAAGCCCGCGCCGTTCGACGTGGTGATCGTCCATTCGTTCAGCCGGTTCTTCCGCGATCACTTCGAGCTGGAATTCTACGTCCGGAATGGCTGTGACAATGGATTCTGGCCCATGTGTGCTGACGAATTTTGGCCCACCCCCGGGGGGTGGACAGGCCGTGCCGCCCCGCGGGGCGGCACGGCCTGTCAGCGGCTG
>JAJZZR010000338.1:0-756 GCA_021797465.1 Pseudomonadota bacterium
GATCTTCCCCGTAGGCATTCTGTTGGGGTTTGCCAGGCTGGATGTAGGTGATCGTAATACGGTGGCGTTTGGCCCAATCGATCAGTAACTGACTGATGTATTCGGGACCATTGTCGCAGCGAATCGCCAAGGGCTTGCCCCGCCAGGCAATCAGCTGATCGAGCGCCCGAATCACCCGTTCTGAAGGCAGGGAGAAATCGACCTCGATCGTGAGCCCTTCGCGGTTAAAGTCGTCGATGACGTTGAACAGCCGGAACGTGCGACCATCGGCCAATTGGTCGTGCATGAAGTCCATGGACCAGACCTGGTTCAAGGCCACAGGCACCGTGAGCGGCTGGGGTTTCTCCCGATTCAGGCGGTGCTTGGGTTTGATGCGCAGGTTCAGGGCCAGCTCCCGGTAGATGCGATAGACCCGCTTATGATTCCACGGGAAGCGCTGGACGTTGCGCAGATACAGGAAACACAGCCCAAAACCCCAATTGCGCTGATTGTGGGTCAATCGGATGAGCCAGTCGGCGATCTGCGCGTTCTCGTGTGAGGTTGTTGCCTGATACCGGTAACAGGTCTCACTGATGCGAAATGCCTGACAAGCTAGCCGCACGCTCACGCCCTTGTCCTGCACGGCCTGCAAGGCCCCCTCGCGGCTGAGATCGGCCTTACCATTTTTTTGTTAAAGCCTCGGTGACGATTTCAGCCTTCAATCGTTCTTCGGCATACATTTTCTTCAGCCGCCGGTTCTCGTCTTCGAGCTCCTTG
>JAJZZR010000338.1:766-2517 GCA_021797465.1 Pseudomonadota bacterium
CATGAGCGAGGCATCCATGCCGCCGTATTTGGCGCGCCATTTGTAGAAGCTGGCACTACTCATGCCGTGTTCGCGGCACAGCGCCGGCACTGGCGTGCCGGCCTCGGCCTGTTTCAGGATCGAGAGGATCTGGCTGTCCGTATAGCGGGACTTCTTCATGTGGAATCTCCTTGCTGCCATTATGAGAAAATTCCACTTCTGCGGCCAATGGTTTTTCGGGGGGATTACCGTTCCCGACCTGCGAATGCGAATGACCAAGTCGCAGCGAAAGCGGACATTCCCGTTCAACTTTGAAACGTGTAATATAAATTGACAAGCAGACGTCCGGTTGTGGCACCACGAACTACCGGAGTTCGGCCGGAGCTGCCGCTGGCAGTGTTTCAACTGAACGGCCGGTATCGCACAAGTTGCCGACGTTGAGAGTTATGGTAGAGCACTCGTAAGCCGCGATGCCAAGATTATTTCTTTCGTCTGGAAAAGAGAACATTACTGTGCGGCGAACCGCGATAAGTGCATCTCGGTCGCCGACGTTGGGAAGATCATGTGCCACGAGGTCGGACGGGAGAACATCGGCCAGATCGTCAGCGCTCACAAGGGCCCTCAGGTAATGTTCGAAGAGTTCGCGGTGTGCCAATTGTGGCCTGCCGTCGCTATTGTGGAAGTGAGGTGTGTTGCTTCGGTAGGAAGGTGACTCGACCATCGCACTCAGCCACGCTGTTTTGTTTCTGACGCGCCACCTCATCGAGGTTGATCTTGCCTGCAGCCACAACTGCTGGTAGCAGCTTATATGCGTCAGGCACATTCAACCTAGCATTTTCGAAATCAGCTTGGTGATTTTCGCGGAATCGATGCTTCCGTTTTCCTCGTCCCTGGTGACGATCAGTGTCCCTTCAATTCCACCGCTATCCCCTTGCATACGGATCCCGTTTGCTCGGTACCAATCTAGCTTTTCCTCCCACCGCCGGCGATAACTGGGCACGTGCAGCATCCCGCAGTGCTCCCAGTAAATTGTCTGACCGGATTCCATGTCCTCGATGGTGAAGTCCGGGTACTTCGTGACTCCTTCGATCATCAGCGGGCGTTCGTACGCGTAGTCGACGCCCTTTGCGGCAAGCGCATTCGCGATAATCACCTCCGACTTCGAGCGCACCATCTCACCGCGCGCCGTGCGATGGATGAGGTGCTCTTCGAAGAAGTGGCCATCAACCTCGATGGGCGAAGGCGCCAGAAAGAGGTTAGTCAGACGGCGCGCCGTCTCGGATCGATCATCCGAGGAGTACTTGCGCAGTTCCGTGCGTTGGCCTTGGTGTAGGATGACCACGCGGTTCTTCTGGCGCGTAAGGGCTGTGTAGAGCAACTCGCGCGAAAGCAACCGGCAGGGATTCGGAAGGACGAGGACGACCGTCCCGAACTCGCTGCCCTGAGACTTGTGCACCGTCAGCGCATAGGCGAGTTCAAGAACCGCGTTACCTTCCTCGGAGAAGTCCTTGCTTGTGAAATCGTACTTGAAGCCGGGCTGCGATGAGAACTCCACCTCGAGCTTCCAGCGGAGGTCGGGAGACCCCTTTCTCCAGAAGAAACCGACCGCCATCCCGATCTCACCGTTGGCTATGTAGGCATCTTCCTTCTCAGGGTAGACCTTCCGGTGCCGGTTCCACGGCAGCTTTGGATTCGTATTGAGGAGATTGATCACCTTGTCGCCGTAGACGATCGCCTCGCCGCCCATCGGCTTGGGGAATTTCCGTAGATCG
>JAJZZR010000132.1 GCA_021797465.1 Pseudomonadota bacterium
CCTGCCGTGGAATCCCGCCGTGCTCGAGCAGCGCATCGGCCGGGTGCACCGCCTGGGGCAGGCTCACGGCGTCAATGTCGTCAATTTCGTGGCCGAGGGGACGATCGAGCAGCGGATGCTGTCGCTCCTCGCCTTCAAGAAATCACTCTTTGCGGGAGTACTGGATGGTGGCGACAGCGAGGTCTTCCTCGGTGGAACGCGGCTTTCGAAGTTCATGGAGAGCGTGGAGGCTGTTACCCGGACCTCCAGTGCCGAAGTACCTCCGGCACTGGCACCCGAGGCGCTCTCCGGGCGGCGCAGGGCCCAACCTGGCAGCACCGGGGAATCCGACACCGATGCTGCCGCCCCGAGACCCTCCAATACGCCGGCTGCTGCAGTCGAGCCACAGGTCGCCGCGGCAAGTCTGGACACGGGGGCTCCCGCCGGGCCATCGGCCCCGGTGCCCCTGGCCGGGGAACCCGCTGCAGTGGAGCCCGAAGCAGCCCCGGGGCCGGCGCAAAACCCGTGGGCGCCGCTGCTCCAGGTCGGTCTCGAGTTCGCTCAGGTACTGTCGGCGGCCTCGAATGGCAGCACCGCCGCGGCTCCGGCGTCGAGCGCAATGCCGTCATGGGTCGAGAAAGACGCGCGGACCGGGCGCCAATACCTCAGGCTTCCTCTGCCGGACCCGCGAGCGGTGCAAGCACTCGCGACGGCTCTCTCGAAGCTCATGGAAAGCATTGCGAGATGATCTCGGATGTAAGGCGGCGGAAATTATTAACAGCACCATATTCTGGGTAGACGCAGGACCAATTCCAGCATTCCCACGGTAGAACTGGTGCTGTTATTGAGTTACGGCTCCTAAGACGGTTGGGGACAGTCCATCGACCTGCTCATCCAGGCATTGGACACTCGCCGCTTCGCCGCAGCTACCGCAGCCCGTACGAGAGGCGTAGGGCGATTCGTTGGAGTACATCGACCAGCATGTCGTCGTTGAGGGCGCGGTGAAATTGCGGCTCCTTGGGCAACGCTCCCAGCGCGCGGTCGTTGAGCACGATCGCGGGGGCGTGCCCGTTCATCGATGAGCCGTATTGGAAGCCTTGAACGTTCGGATAGGCCTCGTACAACTGCCGCGCCCAGGCGCGCGCACGGGAGCGCGGCCCGGAGTGAATTGCGGTGGAAGCGCCAATTCTGGTGGCGAAGGCGCCGCGTAGGTCAAGCAAGGTGACCGGCGCGTGTAGGGCAAACACCGCGAGGGCAGGTGCATTGCGGATCCGGTCAATCCGACGGGTTGTCTGAAACACTTCCGCCGCGCAGGTGTCCACCTGGGGCGCGCAATAGAGCACGGCTCGCTCTTGCTTGGTCGGCTCATCGCTTGAACTGGGTAGATGATGGTCCCAGCGCGCCGCGGTAGGTCCGACGTGACGGAAGCGGTTCCAATGGGAAGGATACGGGCCGGCGGAGAAGTAGATGCGCGCCAAGGGCGTGCCGGCGGGCAGCTTCAGGGTCTCCGCCGCAATCCGGCATAGCGCCTCGACACCGGGCGGCTCCGGGAACTTGCTCACCGGCGTCAGGCGCGCGTCAGGTCTCGGGCGAGCCTAGCCACAGTCTCGATCGCCCGGCCCGAAAGCAGCCATTCGCGAGGGCTCAGAGGGGGCGCATCGCTGTCGGACTGGAGCTCCGGCTCGGGGAGCAGGAACCAATCGACCACATCCAATGGGAATAGATCGGACGGGAGCGCCTTCAGGACTTGGGCGAGACCCGGGATGACGAGACGGCGCTCGAACTGAAAACGCGGCAGGCGCCAGCTCCCCTCGTATTCCAGGCCAAAGAGAGATCGCTCCCGCAGCCTCTGGCGCACTCGGCTTACGTCCACACGCAAAAGTTTGGCGGCCTCAGCCGCCGTCAGGCTTTCCTCGAGCAGCGCCATGTACTGCGCTTGGCTGCGTATGAGGGGATCGTTATCGGCGCCGACGACCACATCGTCCTTGAAGGCGCCGACGCCACGCAAGGCGTCGAGCTCGGTAGTCGACAGCTCCGCGGCGTGATGGCGTCCGGAAGGCGGAGTGGTCGCTGTGGTTAGAGGGCGATTGCGCGCCAGCGCAAGCTTGGCCGCGGCGTACCACTTGGCCAGCGAACGCTTCTCCGCCGCGCTGCTGCCCGGCAGATAATCCAAACCATCCGACGGGAGAGTCGCGGATTGCTCAGCCATTTACTTCCCTCCGGTACCTCAACGAGAATTCTCGGTAATATATTACCAGGAGAATACGGGAGAGACATCAACCGACAAGCCGATGGGCAAACCCATGTGCCAGGAAAGTGTCGAACTCACATTGGGTGTGCCGTAATTGTGCCGTGGTGGGCCTGGGGACGGGGCTGGCAGGCGCTGCAAGTGCTTGGATCATAAGCCCCTAGTGTAGTGTCGCCGAAATAACTATGCACTCAGGCGGCTTTCTTCCCGCGAGGCAAAGTGGAGCCGGGTTTGATCTGCTCAAGCTTCGCGCGTGCGCGGGCAATCTTTTGGACGATGTCCTCGAC
>JAJZZR010000351.1 GCA_021797465.1 Pseudomonadota bacterium
TCCGGCCACTTCATTCACATGGAACCAATGCGCGCCGGAACCCCGCAGCGTACTTGGCACACGGAATCCGTAAATTGCATTCCTCGGCATCCACTTCAGTACCAACGGAATAGACACCAGGATCAGCAGCGAGGATATGAAGCAAGATGAGATCTTGTAATATCTCAGCAGTGTTGCCGGTTCCCGCCGTATCCGTTGTCGATCATCGGCTTCACCGCTCAAGGGCTCTCCCTTGACGACGACGATAACAAGAAACGATATGGTGAGAACGATTACCGCCACGAGAGCCGCCGAGCTTCCCAAGACAGACGATGTTAAAGGTCCTCCCACACACAACAAAAAAAGAAAGACCAATAATGCCGTCCATCCCTGCCATGTCGACGGCAGTCCCCAACCCAGCCCAAATGTCTTTCGGGGGAACCACCACTTAGGCTCATCGTCTGAGTTCATCAATCCGCCCCTGTGCCGCCCGGTCCGAGCCAAGGCGATTATTTCCAGTGAAAGACACACGATGCGCGGCGGCGGCCTGTTGAGTTGCGCAACGCAACAGCCATGCTGGCGCAACGATTGATGAACACGGGTCTCTTGCCCGCCATGATTGCCTTCGCCCCCAAGAAAATAGTCGGCAACCCGCGCATCTGACGGTCTAATTGTTGACGTCTCTCACGGAAATCTTAGCGCGCACGCATCCCACGAGCAACCGCAAGCAGCGGACCGGAAACGCCCACTCAGACACAGCCAAGGCCGTATCCGCCACGCACCTCTTTCTCAGTCACCCAGAAGCGTCATTTATAGACGCGGTCTGAATTTCACGCGGCAGCTCGGACCTCGAGAGCAGCGTTCCCTTGTCGAGATGGAGAATCCGTCTGGCGTAGGCCGCGGCCTTCGGGTCGCGCGTCACCATGATGACCGTCTTGCCGTGTCCGCGATCGAGCCGCCGGCAGGCCGAATCCAGTCCGCCGATCATGTTCGCCATCGCCTCGCGCGGGCCCGAGGGGCCCATCCACGCGAGGAACTCGCCCGCCGCGGCCGGACGAACTGCACACCCGAAACCGGATCGGCCCCTGAGCGACCGCCACCTTGGATCAGGCGTCCACGCTCGATTCACTCGAGGAACCCCTAGGGCAACAAGGACCAAGTCACATCTCTTGCGCAGCCCGACTCATCGGCGTAGGCTCGGTGCCGTCTCAGGTGGTCCAGGAAATTCACATTCCCTGGACTGAAACGGGAAACCGGTGAGCGTCCGCTCGGTGGATGCGAATCCGGCGCTGCCCACGCAACGGTAAGCGAACCGGAGACCGCGAAGAACCACTGTGCCCTCGGCACGGGAAGGTGCGGTCTCGAGGACTTCACGTCCACTCGCGAGCCCGGAGACCGGCCGGAGACACGCACTCGGCGACTCGCGTTGGGCGATGTCAGACCGGTTACGATATCTGCGTATCGCAGCCCTCTGTCGTCTCCGCACGCTCTCTCCGAGTCCACCTCGACGCACGTGGCGTGTGTGGGAGTTGACAGATGAAATTCTTAAAAGCCGATGCACATCCTCCAGCCGCAACCTCGATTGCCGCGCTACGGGAACGCGACTACAGTCTCCGCCGGATCAGCGGTGACCCCTGGCAGCACCCGGGGCCGCCGGTTGCGTATTCGGCCGTCACCCGTCGCGGCACGCCCGGGCGCTGACCACGACAAGAACCGCATCAGTCCCCAAGGACATCGGCATCGATGAGCCCTGCCATCCTCCTCGGCGAGACTCGGCTCTTCGGTGCGTGCCAGGCGGCGGTGTGTCGCCTCGCGGCACTGTGAGCATCGGCCGCTTGTCGGCGTTCGATTACGACTAACCGTGATTCTTGAATATTCGCAAATCAAGCCAGCCCAGTCGGTGCACTAAGCTCGACCCCTTGCAGGAGCTACTTCATGCTTACCCACAACTCAACTCGGCGCCTCGGCTTTCTGGCGCTCGCCGCCGCCATGGCAGCCACTCGCTTCGGTCAGTGCGGCAGTGGGTGGGCGCCACCGGACGCGTCGTGGGCGGTGTTCTTCATCGCCGGCTTCTACTTGGCCTCGCAATGGCGCTGGGCGCTTCCGACGCTGCTCGTTGAGGCCGTCGCGATCGACTTCGTCGCGATACATTACTACGGCGTCAGCGATTATTGCGTCACGGCGGCGTATTGGTTCATCGTGCCGGCATACTCGCTGCTCTGGCTGGGAGGCGCGTGGCTCGGCCGCGGCTACCAGAGGGTGCCCGGGGACCTGCGGCGTCTCGCTGTCAGCTTGACGCTCTCGGTGAGTGCCTGCTTCCTGTTGACCCAGGGGAGTTTCTACTGGCTCGGTAACCGCATCGCGCATGAGAGCATCGCCGGCTGGTGGTCGAATTTTCTCAGCTGGTACGGCTACTTCATGCTCGTCACCGCCGGCTACGTCGGGCTCGCAACGCTGGGTCATATCGCGGTGACCGGCCGCTTGCCGGCGCGCGCGCACCTGCAAACGCCATGACGGCCACCCGTGGCCGGGGTTGAGACCGCAACCATGCCGACCTACGCAGGTACCCCTGCCGACGACGATGTCGCGGCCCAACGCCATCGCGAGAGAATGCGACGCAGAAAGGCCGCAGTGGACACTCGTATCGCCGCCGCGTGCGAGCGGCGCGGCGTGTTATTGGTACTCACCGGCAACGGCAAAGGCAAGAGCTCCTCGGCGTTCGGCATGGTGGCTCGGGCGCTCGGGCATGACATGCGGGTCGGGGTGGTGCAGTTCATCAAGGGCAAGGATGCAACGGGAGAGAGCGCATTCTTCCGTCGCTTTCCGCAGGTCAGCTATCACGTGATGGGCGAGGGCTTTACCTGGGAGACGCAGGATCGTGAGCGTGACACGCGGGCCGCCGGCGCCGCCTGGGAAGTCGCGACCACCATGCTACGCGACCCCACGCTCGCGCTCGTGGTGCTGGATGAACTCAATATTGCCCTGCGCTACCGCTATGTTGCACTCGATTCGGTGCTCGACACATTGCGCACGCGACCGCCCCTGCAGCACGTCGTCGTCACGGGACGCGGCGCGCCCGCGGAACTCATCGAGCTGGCGGACACCGTTACCGACATGCGCGCCCAGAAGCACGCCTTCGATGCCGGGATCGGCGCGCAACCGGGGATCGAGCTGTAGGCAACTGAGCGGTCATCCGGTGCCCCAGCGAACCTTCTACCTGCCGTGAGCGATTCTCCACACCGCTATGACGAGACGGCCCGCGCGGCCGTTTATCGCGTGATCCGCGAGCGGCGTGATGTCAGGTCGTTCTTGTGCACGCCGGTCGATCCCGAGACGCTCGCACGCATCCTGCAGTGCGCACATGCCGCTCCCAGTGTGGGTCTGTCCCAGCCGTGGCGATTTCTGCACATCACCCGCCTCGATCTGCGCCACAAGATACATGCGCTCGTCCAGCAGGAGCGGCTGCGCACGGCCGACGCACTGGGCCACCGGCGCGAGGAATTCCTGCGTCTGAAGGTCGAGGGCATTCTCGATTGCGCCGAACTGCTGGTCGTCGCATTGGCCCAGGGCGGCACGCGCGAGATCTTCGGCCGGCGCTCGCTTCCGGAGATGGATTTGGCCTCTGTGGCCTGTGCCATACAAAATCTGTGGCTCGCGGCGCGGGCGGAGGGGTTGGGCGTCGGCTGGGTATCCATGTTCGACCCGCTCGCGCTGGCTGACCTGCTGCACTGTCCCGAGCATGTGCGCCCCATAGCTATCCTGTGCATCGGCAACGTCGCGCAGTTCGATCCGGCTCCACGCCTCGCGCTGGAGCAATGGCGTCAGCCTCGACCGCTCGGCGAGCTGCTGTTTGAGAATAGCTGGCCGGAAGGGGCGCAATGAGCGACCGGGATCGCTGCGCAGCGCGCGGCGTCGCGCTCGCGCCCGACTTCTGGGACGGGACCCAGATCCACCTCGAGGCGCCGGATGACTCCGCCGGAACCCGGGCATGCCTGCGGGCGCGGCCGCTGACGAGATTCCGGGTGGCGGCATGAGGGTCTGCCTGCTCATCGTGGCGGTGCTGCTCGACGGGTTGCTCGGCGAGCCGCGGCGCTGGCATCCGCTGGTGGGCTTCGGGCACGTCGCTCACCGTCTCGAGGCGTGGCTGAATCCCGCGCGTGGTCGCGCCGCGGCCCCGCGCGGCCGTCTTCTCTGGGGCCATACAGTCGGCGCGCTGGCCGTAGTACTGGCCGTCGGACCGCCGGTGCTGGCGGCGGCGATGCTCGCTCGCTACCGGCCGCTCGCGCCGCTCATCGCAGTGGCACTGCTCTACCTCGTCATCGGCCACCGCAGCCTGCATGAGCATGCCATTGCAGTAGAACGTGCGCTGCGCCGCGGCGATCTAGCCGACTCCCGTCGGCGCGTCGGTGCGATCGTCAGCCGGGATACCTCGGATATGGATGCCCGCCGAATCGCCGGCGCAACCGTGGAGTCGTTGCTCGAAAACGGCAACGATGCGCTCTTCGGTGCGCTGTTCTGGTTCCTCCTGACCGGAGTCCCGGGGGCACTGGCCTACCGGCTCGTCAATACGCTGGATGCGATGTGGGGCTATCGTACCGAGCGCTATCGTCAGTTCGGCTGGGCGGCCGCCCGTCTCGATGACCTGATGAATTTCCTGCCTGCACGGCTGACCGCGCTCGGCTATGCGGCGGTCGGTCACGCCGCGGCCGCGCTTCGCTGCTGGAGGCTCCAGGCCCCGGCATGGGACAGTCCGAACGCCGGGCCGGTGATGGCCTCCGGTGCCGGCGCGTTGCAGATCCGCGTGGGCGGTGGGGCCTTCTACCACGGATACTGGCAAGATCGGTCCACCCTGGGCGAGGGGCGGCCGGCCGATATCGGGGATATTTCGCGCGCCCGCCGTCTCGTGCTGCGTGCGTTGCTGCTATGGATCGCTGTAGCGGCACTCATCGGCGCGCTCAGATGGTGGCTCCGTGCTTGAGCATGGCGGAAGGCTGCGCCGCGCGGCGCAACGCTACGGCATCGCGCACGAGCAGTGGCTGGACTTGTCAACCGGCATCAATCCCATGTCCTGGTGCGGCATCGATGTGCCCCGCTCGGCCTGGGCCCGCCTGCCAGAGGACGATGACGGGTTGGTCGCGGCGGCACAGAGCTATTTCGACGTGCCTCAGGTCCTGCCGGTCGCCGGCTCTCAGGCCGCGATCATGCATCTGCCGCAGCTGCGCGCGCCCGGCACGGTGGGTGTGCACGCACTGACCTACGCCGAGCATGCATTGCGCTGGCGCGAGGCGGGACACGAGGTCGTGCCGCTCACGCTCGCCGACTGCCGTACCGCCGCGGACTCGCTCGATGTGTTGGTGCTCGTCAATCCGAATAACCCGACCGGGGAGCGCATTGCGCGCGCTCAGTTGCTCGAGTGGCATGCGCGCCTCGCCGTGCGCGGAGGTTGGCTGATCGTCGACGAAGCCTTCGCCGACGCGGACCCGTCTGATAGCGTTGTCTCGTGCACCGGGCGTGCCGGGCTCATCGTGCTACGTTCGCTGGGCAAGTTCTTTGGGCTCCCGGGCGCGCGCGTCGGGTTCGTGCTCGCCGCCCAGACACTCCTCGACGTGCTCGAGGAGCGTCTGGGGCCCTGGACCCTCAGCGGCCCAGCCCGCTTCATCGCGCAGCACGCACTCGCCGACCGGCCCTGGCAAAGCGCCATGCGCGCGCGACTTCACGCGCAGTCCGCGCGCCTCAGCGCGCTGCTGCGGCGCCGCGGATTGGCGCCCGCGGGCGGCTGCAACCTGTTTCAGTGGGTGCCTACCGTGGCCGCTACGGCCCTCCACGAGACGCTGGCGCGCGAGGGCATCCTCACTCGCCTGTTCGACGCGCCGAGCGGCTTGCGCTTCGGCCTTCCCGGTGAGGATGCCGAGTGGGAGCGCCTCGAGCGCGCTCTCGGGGCGTATCAGGGACTTCGATCGTGACCGCGCGCGCACTGATGATCCAGGGCACGAGCTCCGACGCCGGCAAGAGCACGCTGGTGGCGGGACTGTGCCGGGTACTGCGGCGCCGGGGCATGCGCGTAGCCCCTTTCAAGCCGCAAAACATGTCACTGAACAGCGCCGTGGCGAGCGACGGGGGCGAGATCGGTCGCGCCCAGGCGCTGCAGGCTCAAGCCGCGGGCATTGTCCCGACGACTGACATGAATCCCGTCCTGCTCAAACCGCAGAGCGACCGCGAGGCCCAGGTGATCATTCAGGGCCGTCCGATCGGCTCACTCGATGCGGCCGGCTACCACGAGTACAAGCGGATCGCGCGCCGAGCGGTGCTCGATTCCTACCATCGTCTGGCGTCCGGCTACGAGCTGATCGTGGTCGAGGGCGCAGGCTCCGCGGCCGAGATCAACCTTCGCGCGAACGATATCGCCAACATGGGTTTCGCGGAAGCCGTCGACTGCCCCGTGGCGCTGATCGCGGACATCGACCGCGGCGGCGTGTTCGCGCAACTGGTCGGCACGCTCGCGCTGCTCAGCGAGTCCGAGCGCGCGCGCGTCACGGGCTTCGTGATCAATCGCTTCCGCGGCGATCGCGCCCTGCTCGATCCCGGGCTCGAGTGGCTCGAGACGCACAGCGGCAAGCCCGTATTCGGCGTGCTGCCGTACCTGCAAGACCTGCACCTGGACGCCGAGGACGGCCTCCCCCGCGAGCAGGGCCGACATGGACCTCACCTCGGGCAACTGCGCGTGATCGTGCCGATCACGCCGCGCATCTCCAATCCTACCGATTTCGATCCGCTGCGCCAGCATCCGCAGATCGACTTCCGCTTCACCGTGGACCCGCACGACGTGCCGGGCGTCGATCTGGTCATCCTGCCCGGCTCGAAGTCCGTATGCGCCGATCTCGCCTGGCTGCGCGAGCGCGGCTGGGGCGAACAACTGGCGCGACACCTGCGCTACGGCGGCCGGCTGATCGGCATCTGTGGCGGCTTTCAGATGCTTGGCAAGACGATCGCTGATCCGCACGGAGTCGAGGGACCCCCGGGCACCCGCCCGGGTTTTGGCTGGCTGGAAGTGGACACCGTTTTGGAGAGCGAAAAGCAGTTACGCAATGTCACCGGCCATCTCACGCTCGGCGCCGCGACAGTCCGCGGCTACGAAATCCACATGGGCCGCAGCACCGGCGTGGGGTGCTCCCGCCCCCTGATCGAGCTCGAGGACGGACGAGCGGACGGGGCGATATCACCGGACGGACAGGTGCTGGGCACATATGTGCACGGGCTGTTCGAGGAGCCGGCCACGTGCAGCGCATTGCTGGGCTGGGCCGGGCTCACCGCGCCGATTCCGCTCGATCATGGCCAGCGACGCGAGCGCGCGCTCGAGCACCTGGCGGATGCGGTGGAGACCGGCCTGCAGCTCGAGCAGCTGCTGGGGGACATCGGGCCGGCGGCCGACGCAGTGAGTCTCCCGAAAAGGACCCCCTCGCGATGAAGCAGCTGATCCTCGGCGGCGTGCGCTCGGGCAAAAGCAAGCTCGCTGAAGAGCGGGCCCGCGCAAGCACCCGTCAAGTGATCTATGTGGCCACCGCGATCGACATGGGCGACGCCGAGATGGCGGCGAGGATTCGGCGGCACCGCACACGTCGCCCACCGGAGTGGATCACGGTCGAAGAGCCGTTCGCGCTCGGCCGCGTGCTGCGCGCCAACGCTTCGCCCGACCGGTGCCTGCTGGTCGAGTGCCTGACGCTCTGGCTCACGAATCTGCTCAGCGCGAGGCCCGAGCGCTTCGACGACGAGCGTCGCAGTCTCTGCGCCGCCGTGGCGGAGTTCAGCGGTGCGCTCATTCTCGTCGGTAACGAAACCGGCCTTGGGGTCGTGCCGCTTGGCGAGTTGTCGCGCCGGTTCCTCGACGCCAGCGGCGAGCTGCATCAGTCGCTGGCCGCGCTCTGTGATCGCGTCACGCTCACGGTCGCGGGGCTGCCATTGGAGCTCAAGGGACAGCCGCCGTGAGTCCGCTCACCGCCCCAGCGCGGATTGCCGAGTGCCGCAATCCTCGCTGCGAACCCGATGGGCATCAACGACATGCCGCGCCCAGGATGTCTCGGCGCGCGCCTTGCCGGAACCGTGCAACTCAACAGAGAGGTATGTAGGACATGAGCGATACCATTCCCGCGTCGTTGCAGGAGACACTGGCGCACATCGGGCCCGTCAAGGAGCGCTTCCGGATCGAGGCCGATCAACGGTTGGATCAGCTGACCAAGCCGCCGGGCAGCCTCGGGCAGCTGGAAGCGATCGCCGCGCAGTGCTACGCCATCACCGAAGGCAGTTGGCCGGTTCCGCCGCGCAAAGCGGCTTACGTGTTCGCCGCCGACCATGGCGTGACCCGGGAGGGAGTAAGTGCCTACCCGAGCGCCGTGACCGCGCAGATGGTCGAGAATTTTCTGCACGGCGGCGCAGCCATCAACGTGCTCGCGCGGCTTCACGACGTGCAGCTGACGATCATCGACGTTGGTGTGGATGCGGATTTCCCCGCTCACGCCGCGTTGTGGCAACGGAAGGTGCGTCGCGGTAGCCGCAACCTGCGCGTCGAGCCGGCGATGTCGCCACGCGAGCTGGCCGATGCGCTGCACGTCGGCATGGAGGCCGCCAACGATGCCTGCAGCCGCGACGCAAGCTTGGTGGCCGCCGGAGAGATGGGCATCGGCAATACAACGGCGGCCAGCGCCCTGGCCGCCGCCCTCACCCGTCAGCCGGTCGAAGCGGTCACGGGCACGGGGACCGGAATCAGCTCGACGGCACGTCAGAGCAAGCAGCAGGTGATCGGCGAGGCATTGGACAGGCACCTACCCCTATGGCGCACCGAGACGGTGGCGCCGCTCGAGGCGCTGCGCTGTGTCGGCGGTCTCGAGATCGCGGCGATGACGGGCTTCTTTCTCGGCGCCGCGCGTCATCGGAAGATCATCGTCGTCGACGGCTTTATTGCCACTGCCGCGGCCGCGTTGGCCGTCGCGCTCGCGCCGCCGGTGCGCGATTATCTGCTTGCCGGCCACCGCTCGGAGGAGCCCGGACACACTTACCTGCTGCGTCACCTCGGGATCACGCCCATTCTGGATTTGCGCATGCGTCTCGGCGAGGGCACGGGCGCCGTACTGGCGATGCCGATCATCACCTCGGCCATGTACATTCTGACCGAAATGGCAACGTTCGCATCGGCAGGAGTGAGCACAGCGAACGCATGAAGCGATTGATCCGAGATTTCCTTGGGGCGGTTCAATTTCTCACGCGCATTCCGCTGCCGCAGCGCTGGCTCGGCGAGGTGAAGCTGGCGCAGACGGCGCCGTATTTCCCGCTGGTCGGAACGCTGCTCGGCTGCGCAGCCGCGAGCGTCGACACCGCTGTCCGTCCGCACCTCACGGCGACCTCTGCGGCCGCCGTGTCCGTTGTATTTCTCGTGTTGCTCACAGGCGCTCTTCACGAGGATGGACTCGCCGACTGCGCCGACGGCTTCGGCGGCGGGGCAACAGCCGATCGAGTGCTCGCCATCATGCGCGACAGCCGAATCGGCAGCTACGGCGCGATTGCCGTCGCACTATCCCTGCTGCTGAGGATCGCATTCATTGCAGCGTTACCGCAACGGTATGCACTGGCCTACTTTGTCTCGGCGGAAACACTCTCGCGCTGGAGCGTGCTCCCGCTCGCGTATTTTCTGCCGTCCGCACGCCAGGGCGGACCGTCCGCGGGACAGGGCGCGCGGCTCGCCCGCTCCGTCTCGCCGACGGCCGTCACGGTCGGAACGCTGATCGCCGTCGCGGCCACCGTGACGACTTTGCACGCGGCCAGCTGGCGCCCCTGGGCGGTCTGCCTGATAGTCACCGCCGCGAGCAGTTTGTATTTCTGGCGACGGATACGCGGCGTGACCGGCGACTGCTTCGGCGCCGCCATCCAGCTCGTCGCCATCGCGGTTTATCTGTGCGGCGCATGGCGATGAGACAGCTGATTCTAATCCGTCACCCCGCCACCGATCTTGCCGGAACGTTTTGCGGGCACAGTGACCCGGACTTGAGCGCAGAGGGATTGGTAGAGCTGCATGCGTTGCAGCGAAGACTCGAGCGGTTCCCGCTTGACCGGCTCGTCAGCAGCGATCTGCTCCGCGCCCGCCGCTGCGCCGAGGCGCTGTCCCGGCAGCACGGGATCCAGACCACGATCAGACCGGCATTTCGCGAGATGCACTTCGGCGATTGGGAAGGGTTGCGGTGGGAGGAAATCGCGACCCGCTTCCCGCACCAGGCGCAGCGCTGGCTGCGGGGATACGCGACCTTCACGCCGCCGCACGCGGAGTCGTATGCGCATTTCACCGCGCGCATCGGCAGGGCAGCCAACGAGTGGCTGCAGGACACCTCGTGCGCGACTCTCGCAATCGTGACTCACCGGGGAGCGCTGCAGTTTCTCTTGCAGACCTATTGCGGAATTGACGCTACGGCGGCATGGCAATTGACATCCCACCACGCAACCGCGCTCTTCTGCGCGCGAGCGGCGGGTCCCGATAGCCCATTGACGGTCCGTGAGACATGGCACCCGGACTGACGGACTCGCCGCAGTGCGCACCGCGCTGCGCAACAGGCATCTCCATCGGTCGCGGCGGCCGGCATCACGGCGAGATTCTCCAGGGTCTATGGTGGCCACAATCGGCGGCTTGCGCCGACTCTGTCCCCTGCCTGGTCACACTGCCGGTGCCCGGCGCCGGCAGTGAAGCGCATTTCAGGCTGACGCCAGGACGGCGGATCGAGGTCCACCCCGCCTGTCAGGTGAAAGCCGGGCGCGCCGCCCGGCTGGCGCTCGACGTGCTCGATGCCACCGCGTACGGCGGCGTACTCAGGCTCCATTGTCCAATACCGATGGGGCTTGGACTGGGCTCCTCAACCAGCGACGTACTCGCCACGCTCCGGGCAGTATGTCTCGCATGCGGCATGCGCGCCGATGCCGCCATGCTCGCTCGGCTCGCGGTCCGCGCCGAGACTGCCTCCGACCCGCTCATGTTCGACCGCGTCGTTCTGTTCGCGCAGCGCGAAGGCCGTGTCCTGGAGGACTGGGGGCGCTGGATCCCTGAATTCCTGTTGCTGAGCATCGACACCGACCCGCGGTCCGGCGGGCACGATACGTTGAGCCTGCCCTTGCCAGACGGCGAAGCTATGCGGGCCGATTACACTGCGCTCGTGCAGCGCGCACGCGCCGCGTTCCAGGCGCGCGACGCCGTGGCAATCGCCGCGGTGGCGACCCGCAGCGCCGAGCTCAACCAGCGCACCCTGTCCATGCGAGGATTTCAGGCGCTACGAATGCTGGGCGTCACCGGTGGCGCGCTTGGCCTGCAGATCTCACACTCCGGAACCGTGGCAGGGCTACTGTTCCATCCACAGACCGACCCGCGCACGCTCGAGCCGCTGCTGACTCAGCTGCGCGCGCTCGGGATGGCGCCGCTCGGGATTTCTCGCACCGGAGCCGGCAACTCCCTCGGCGTCGCGTGACGGCATGCGGGCGGACTTATGCCCGTGCAAGACCCGCGTATCGTCACTTCAACGCCGAACTCAAGCACGCCGACCGTATCTTTCGGGTCCGCGTGCAGGCCAGTCCGGTGTGACGGACCCGCTCGACATGCGTCCAACCCATGAGCCGCGGGATGTTCCGCCCACGGTCATGGCATCGACTGACCGCCTCTGTGCCGAAGACAGGGCCGCGTCGAGGCCGCTCCGACCCGCCGCTCACCGACGCGCCGGCACGGCCGCGACTTGCGCAGCCCAAGGCTTGCCGCATCAGAGTCCGAACGGACTCCAGGTCAATCCCACGAACACCCCGAACGGCATGGAGTTGTAGCTATAGGCCGTCTCGTATTGCTTATCGAATAGATTTTCGATACGAGCGCTCCATCGGAAATTTCTGCCGATCGGTCCGTCCGCCGTCAGGCTGACCGTGGTGAAGCCGCCGAGGGTCACGGGAGTTGCGACAAACGTCGGCGAGTACGCCAAATCCGGACTTGGACCGCTGTAGTGAGCGAGGAGACCGGTTGTCACCCGTCCAAAGTCGTAGTCGATGGAGACGTTAGCCATACGCGTCGCCATACGTTGCAACGTCGGATGGCCGGGCTCGCTCAGCGCGATCGGATGCTGGACAGTCACATTCACGTCATAGCTCCATCGCCGCCAGTTGCCCCGGCCTGAAATCTCCAGGCCACGCGTACGCGTGCGGGCGATGTTTTGAAACTGCGTCAACCCGTTCGGCGTCGCGCCAAAACCCCACATGTTGCTGCCCGTGGTCTGGAACAGTGTCGCGCGGACGACAACCGGGGATCCGGCCCATTGCAGAGCCGCCTGCACCGTGTGCGCCGATTCCGGTTTCAGGAGCGGATTGGCCGCCCAGTACGGATTGTTGTAATAAAGATAACCCAGTGGCGGCACGTTGAACGCGCTCGAGTAGCTGGCGATCGCCTTGAAGCCATAGCCCAATTGCCGTCCGTAGCCGGCGTAGAACGTGTTCTTGGTGCTTGCATATCCTCCGAACTGGTCGTGCCGTACGTTCAACTGAATTTCATTACCGGCGAAGGAGCCGTTCAAACCGGCGAAAATTGCGAACACGTTGCGCGAGGCGCTCGGAATGTTGCCCTGTTCGGCGCTCGTGACGGACTGATGCTGATACGTCGCGCCTCCGGTCAGTGTCCAGTCCTCGGAGAGTTGCACGACGTTTCTCCAGAGTACATCGAGGTGAGTCGAATGATAAATCGCGGGATAGCTGCCGAGGTTGATGTTCCCGGTGCGCTGGCGAGACAAACTGAGATACGAGGTCCAGATCGACCCGATTCGATTGTCGCTGAACAGCTGAAAAAGGCTTTCCTTGGTGCTTCCCCCGGCACTCTGGTTATCGTAGCTGTAGCGTCCGTCGCTCAAAAACGCGCGCGCGCCAAGCTGCTCGTGGCGGCCGAACTCCTGCACGATCGATCCGTTCACGGTCAGGTTGTGATATCCATCGGATCGGTTCGAGGTGACAAGCGCGCTTTGCGCGGGATTTATCGAGGGAATACCCGCGGTCGTGAAACGACTTACTCCGATCTGCAGGCGTGTGTGGTGGATCTGGCCGCTCGCATTGGCCGAGACCGTCACCGTGTTGCGGCTCCCTGCGGTCACGGAGAGGTCCGCGCGAGGCTTCGGACCGCCCTCGCGCGTGGTAATCAGGATGACGCCCCCGATCGCACCTGATCCATAGATCGCCGAAACGTTGCCGTGGATGACCTCGATGCGCTCGATCTGATCGGTGGTGAGGTTCTCGAGATAATCGCCGCCACCGGATGCGTCTTCGGCGGTGATCGGCACGCCGTCGAGCAGGACCAGAACCCCCGCATCGGTGCCGCCGAATCCCTCGAGGTATGTTGTCGCCGTATGCCCGGGCCCGCCGTTCGAGGTGATCTGCACGCCGGCCACCCGCTGCAGCAGGGTCGTCAGATTCTTCACGCCGCTCTGCTCGATCTGGACACGAGTGATCACGCTCACGGTTGGCAGCGTCTGGGTCAGGGCCTGAGGAAAGGTGGCCGCTGAAATGACGACGGTTGACACGCTGCCCGGCGCGGCCGCAGCCATTGCCGGTATCGCAATCGCCGCTCCGCACATCAGCGCTATCCACGCGCGGTGTGCTGTGGCCCGGCCGGGCCGTGGACGGGGTCCCCGTGTGCCGCCAGTCGGGCGCGGCGGCCGCGCGGGCGAATCGTGCGAGTTCGCCGCGTCCATTGCACGCTCGCCGCGCGTGCAGCGCAGAAAATCAGCCAGTGTCCGCATCATCCGCATCGTAGCACTCCGTTCATGTGCCCCTTCCGGGGTGTGGCAACGACAGCCGATGCGAGGAGCACGGACGCAGACCGTGGATGCGCGGCTTTCGCGCCGCACACACGTCTGAATTCGGTGGCATGGGAATGCTGCCCCACGGCCCACGCATCGGTCTCAATGTCACCGCTGCGAATGACCGCTCCGTGTGGTGCGCCCCGCCCACCGGTTGGGTGACCGTACTGGCAGGTCTCCTGGCTCGCGGGTCATCGTCTTGCGTCCGGCCTTCCCGGTTTCCCAGTGGCCATCTTGGACGCGGACTCACCGCTCACAGTTACGGGGGTAGCTGCGGTATCGACTCATGTCTCACCGCATTCCCTCTTGCCTCCCCGGCCTCAACCGGGGAACCAGCACGCGGGGGCGAGTCTCTCCCTAAGTTAGGCCGCAGTCAAGAACTGAACGGCGACCTCGAGGCAGCCGGGCAGCTCGGTGTGCATCCTTGCGCGCCATCGGCGTCCCTACGGCCTCACACAGAGGCGCCGCAGGTGGCGAGGCCGCAGGTGCATGACGGGATCAGGCGGGACTGAGGGACGAAGCGCGATCCAGGGCGGAGAATGGGAGGGAGTTCCGGAGCAAGTTGACTGCGCTGCGCTGCGATGGCCGCGGGCGTCATATCGGACATCGTCAAGCGCCGCGGCCGCCTCCGCCACCAGGGCAGGCAATGGCCGCGCAGGGTGGTCCGCGCCGCTGCCCGCGCACTTCCTCCTCGACGTAGTGATCGATCGCATCGGCTCGCGACCGACGGCAGGCGTCCACGGACCGGACGTGTTTGCCCGCAATCATTCCCGCTTGGACCGTCTTGGCCGATCGCTCGGTCATGCGGCGTGTTGGGAATGTCGCGGTCCGCAGCGGCGGGCGGTGCTGCGGATTGCGGGCTGCAAGACAAGCTTGGGGCCGCTTTCCCGCGCTCCGATGCCCGCGACGCCACTGCTCCGTCGTGCGCCTCGACAAGCGCGTGAGTCGACAACGGGGCGCAGACTGCGGCACGACGGCAACGAAGACCGCCGCCGGGGCTGCCGATCAGAACGAAAGTAATTGAATTTTAAGAAGTTATTGGCGCGCCCGGAGGGATTCGAACCCCCGACCACCTGGTTCGAAGCCAGGTACTCTATCCGACTGAGCTACGGGCGCGCCGCGGCGCGCGAACGGCCGTGGCGGGCCCGGATGAGGCCATCGCGGGACGGCCCCGGCCTGTTCATGCGCCGGGGCGCATTCTATCAGGTTGCAGCGCATCCCCGGTTTCATCCAAAGTCCCCGGCGAGCGGTGGATTGCGCCGCCGGCGGCCGCGGCGGATGAGAATCAGTAGCCCGGATCAGCCGCCCCCTTATAAGATAACGTTCTCACTGTCCTGAGGATCTCGTATGAAATCACTGTTTGCCGCGGCGACCCTCGCGGCATTGATCTTGGCGCCCGCTTATGCCGCCTGCGTCTATCCGCATGCGCCCGCGCACATTCCCGACGGCAGCAGCGCGACATTAGCGCAGATGCTCACCGGCGAGAAGGCCGTAAAAACCTACAATACCCAGATGGTCTCGTATTTACACTGCCTGACGCACCAGCAGGACAAGGAGATCGCCCGGGCGGCCCTGAAGCTCACCAAGAAGCAGATCGCCGAGATGCGCGCCATGGACCGCAAGCGACATAACGCGGCGGTCGAGCAGCTGATGACCGTCGCCAAAGAGTTCAATGCCCAGGTCATGATTTACAAGAAGAAGCACAAGCACGGCAAGTAGTGGCAGTCACGACACCTGACGGGGCACCGCGGATGCTCACTCCCGCCGAGGCAGACACGCTGATCGCGCGGCATACGGCCCGCCTGCCCGAGGTATCGTTACCGCTGCTGCAGTGCGCCGGCGCGGTCTTGCGCGAAACCATTCACGCCGAGCGCGATCAGCCGCCCTTCGACCGCGTGACCATGGATGGCATTGCCGTGTGCAGCACGGCGGTGAGCGCGGGCACCCGGCGCTTGCGCATCGAGGCGACTCAGTCGGCCGGCGAGGCCGCGGGCACCCTGTCGTCCCCGCAAGGATGCATCGAGGTCATGACCGGAACACCGCTGCCCGGCGGCTGCGATTGCGTGATTCCCGTTGAACAGATCACCGTGCGGGACGGCATCGCCAACCTGCCCGATGAGGTCGAAATCGAGGCCTGGCGGAACGTCCATCGGCGCGGCACGGACGCCCGCCAGGGCGCGCGACTTTTGACGGCGGGTACGCGACTCGGACCGGTGGAAATCGCCCTGGTCGCCGCCGCGGGCATGGCCCGTGTGCGGGTCTCCAGCCAACCGATGCTGGCCGTCATCTCGACAGGCAATGAGCTGGTGGAGCCGGGGGACCCCATCCTGCCCCATCAGGTGCGCCGATCGAATGCCTATGCCATCGCCGCGGCGTTGACTGTTCGCGGCTACCCGCGCGTCGGGCTCGACCACATTCGCGACGAGGCCGCCCAGCTCGAGGAGCGCTTGAAGTTCTACCTCGAGACCCACGACGTGCTGGTGTTGAGTGGCGGGGTCTCGATGGGGCGGCTCGACTTGGTGCCCGAAACGCTCGACAAGCTCGGGGTGCGCCGAGTGTTTCACAAGATCGCGCAGCGCCCCGGTAAGCCGCTTTGGTTTGGCGTGGCCCCCAGCGGGGCGGTCGTGTTTGCGCTCCCCGGAAATCCCGTTTCAACCGCCGTGTGCGTCTCGCGATACGTGCTGCCGGCGCTTGCCGCCGCCCAGGGTCATACTCCGCCGCAACCGGAACGGATCGCGCTCGGCGAGACGTTCACCGTTACCCCCGCGCTGACACTGTTCCTGCCCGTGCGCGTGTCGACCGATGAGCAGGGGGCGCGCGCGGCCCTGCCGCGACCGACCCACGGCTCGGGAGACTTCACCAGCCTCGCCGGCACGGACGGATTCGTCGAGTTGCCCCCCGGACCGAGGACCTATCCCCGGGGATTCGTGACGCGCCTGTACCGCTGGTAGCGCTCGTTGCGCATAGCGCGGAACGTCCCGACAGATGGATGGCAATCCGATTCGGCGAGTGGTAAAGGTATTGACATGGCCGCCCAGGATTCCGTCCACACCGAGCTGCGACTGCGCGATCAGCGCGGGCGCGCTCTGCACGACTTGCGCATATCGGTCATGGACCGGTGCAACTTCCGCTGCCCCTACTGCATGCCGCGCGAAACGTTTCACGAGGGATACCGTTTCCTCGGCTCGCACGAACGGCTGTCCTTCGATGAAATCGTCCGTCTGACCCGCCTCCTGGTGCGGCTCGGCGTGCGCAAGCTGCGCCTGACCGGCGGCGAGCCGCTGCTCCGGCCGAACCTCACCGACCTCATCGGTGATCTGAGCGCCATCGACGGCGTCGAGGACGTTGCCCTTACGACCAATGGCACGCTTCTGGCCAAGCACGCGTTCGAGCTGCGTGCCGCCGGCCTGCATCGCGTCACGGTGAGCCTGGACAGCCTCGACCCCGAAGTGTTCCAACGTATGAGCGGCGGGTTCAGCGGCCTCGAGGAGTCACTCGGGGGCATCGAGCAGGCGCGCCGCGCCGGCCTCGGGCCGATCAAGGTGAACGTGGTCGTGCAGCGCGGAGTGAACGATCACACGGTGGTGCCGCTACTGGAGCGCTTTCGGGGAACCGGCGTGATCGTGCGGTTCATCGAGTACATGGACGTGGG
>JAJZZR010000295.1:0-2203 GCA_021797465.1 Pseudomonadota bacterium
ATCCGGGTGACGGCTCGCGACGCGCGCCGCGGCCGGCATCTGTGCCGGATAGATCTGCAAATCGAACGACAGGCCGTGGTGTTTGAGGCGCGCGAACCCCGCACGCCACGCCTCGTCGGCCAACAGGTCGCGCGGCGTGTACGTCTTGGCGGGATCCGGGTGCCAATTGAGAATCTGCCGGATGCCGCGTACGTTGGGGTGCGCGGCATGCCGCTCGAGCAGCTCGGCAGCGCCCGCCTTCTCCAGCTCGGCATGGGCCACGATGGCCTGCGGATAGCCGCGCTCATCGGCGAGACTCTGCAGCCATTGCGTTTCCGCGAGCGCATCCGCCGGGAGCGCGCCCGCCTCGATGTGTACGATCTTGCGCACGTGCACATCGCCGCGGGACGCGTCGTCCAGATAATCGTCGAGCAAATAGTCCCGGGCGATCGGGCTGACGTCGCCGGTGATGCCGACGGGCAGCGGCGGCGTGAGCCACGGATACCGGATGCGTTTCAGGTCCCACAGATGCATGTGGGCATCGACGACGTCGAGGTGCTGTGTCATGGGGCTGCGCGTTCGAGCGGCTTTACGCCGGTGGCTTTCGGGCGTCGAGCTCGATTCAGTACGTCGTACGGCCACCGGAGATATCGAAGGTGGCGGCGGTGGAGAATGAGCATTCCTCGCTCGCCAGCCAGCACACGAGCGCCGTCACCTCCTCGACCTCGCCGAGCCGTCCCATGGGAATCTTCGAGCGCATGTAGTCGATCTGGCTTTGCGGCAGTTGGGCGAGGATCGGGCTCTTGAAGGTCGCCGGTGTCACGGCGTTGGCGCGTACGCCGGTTTGCGCCAGCTCCTTGCCGAGCGATTTCGTCAGGCCGATCACCGCCGCTTTTGCGGCCGAGTAAGCCGACGCATTCGGGTTGCCTTCCTTGCCGGCGACGGACGAGATGTTGACGATCCGGCCGTAGTCGTTCTTGAGCATGTACGGGACGATCGACCGGCAGGTGTTGAATACGCCGTGCAGATCGACGTCGATGACCCGGCGCCACTCGTTCTGCGGGTATTCCCAAAGCGTCGCGGTGGGACCGGTGATCCCGGCGCTGGCGATCAGGATATCGATGCGACCGTGGGCGCCGAAGGCGCGCTCGGCGGCCTGCGCCACCTGCTCGCCGTCCGCCACATCGACCTTGGCGATCTGGGCGCCCGGGATCGCCTGTGCGGCCGCAGTCAAGGCTTTCTCGTCCCAGTCCCACAGGCACACCTGACCGCCCTCGAGCGCGATGCGTGCCGCCGCTTCGCGGCCGACACCCGAGCCGCCGCCGGTCACGACCGCAACACGCCGCGCGAAACGTCCTGAATACACCGTCATGTGCCGCCCTCCTCAGCGCCGCCAGGCGTACACAGTCTGTGCCTGCTCGCCGAGCTTCTCGATGCCGAGGCGCATGCGGTCCCCGGGCTTGAGGTAGACCGGCTCGGGCTTCCGACCCATGCCCACGCCGGGGGGCGTGCCGGTGGTGATGATGTCGCCGGGCTCGAGCGTCATGAATCGGCTGACGTAGCTGATCAGGGTCGCGACGCCGAAGATCATCGTGCGCGTGTTGCCGTCTTGCATGCGCGTGTCGTTGACCTCGAGCCACATACCGAGATTCTGCACATCGCCCGCTTCATCCGGCGTCACCAGCCACGGACCGACCGGGCCGAAGGTATCGCAGCCCTTGCCCTTGTCCCAGGTCCCGCCGCGCTCGATCTGGTACTCGCGCTCGGAGAGGTCGTTGACCACGACGTATCCGGCGACGTGCTCGAGGGCGTCGCGCTCTTCAACATAACGGGCGGTGGTGCCGATGACCACGCCGAGCTCCACTTCCCAGTCGGTCTTCTTGGAGTCCTTCGGCAGCATGACGTCGTCGTTCGGGCCTTGCAGGCAGCTGACGGCTTTGGTGAAGACGACCGGCTCGGCGGGAATGGGCATATTGGATTCCGCCGCGTGATCGGCGTAGTTGAGCCCGATGGCGATGAATTTGCGCGTGCCGGCGAACGGGACGCCGAGCCGCGGCTTTCCGGATACGGCGGGCAGCGTCGCCGGGTCGATCGCCGCGAGACGGGCGAGGCTGCGCGGCGAGAGATGGGCGGCGTCGACGTCGGGGATGCTTCCGGAAAGGGAGCGGAGGTTCCCCTGGGCATCGAGGAGTCCGGGCAATTCGTGGCCGGCGGGGCCGTAGCG
>JAJZZR010000295.1:2213-2507 GCA_021797465.1 Pseudomonadota bacterium
TCTCTTGCAGTCTTGAACCAAAAGCGGAAGGATTCGCATCCTCTCAGCGCGGATAAGGGCGGTGCAGGGGCAGCGCGCGGTTGAGTTCGACACCGAAGCCCGGCGTATCCGGCAACTTCAACCGCCCGTTGATGGGAACCGGCTCGCCGATGAGCTGGGGATGGAACATCGGCACGACTTGGTCGGCCGCCGGTGCCATCATGAGGAATTCGGCGAACGGACTGTTGTGGCGGGTGATGACGAAGTGGTAGCTGTACACGCTCGAGCCGTGCGGAATGACCAGCACGCCGCGAC
>JAJZZR010000197.1 GCA_021797465.1 Pseudomonadota bacterium
CACAGCAAAGCATCGCAAGCCGTCGCGAACGCTGTTCGCTTCGTCAACCAGTGAGGCCATGTCATCCAGTGCCCACACGTCGTAGGAGCGAGGAGCAAAGGGCACCAGCAGCACATCGGACAGAATCAGCGCCGCACGCAAGGCCGTCGAATCACGGCCGCCGGCATCAATGATGATGTCCTGCCATTTATCGCGCTGCTGCTGCACTTGGCCGCGCAACTCCTTGCCGTCTGCATACTGCGCGCACGCGATGCCCGGCTTTCTGCCGGCTTCGAAGCGGGCGGCAATGGCCGCCGCTGCCGTTCCTTGGCGGTCGCCGTCGATCAGCCACACGTCATGCCCAGCCATCGCGCGGGAGATGGCGAGCTGAACGGCCAACGTGGTCTTGCCGACGCCTCCCTTGGTATTGCCTACGGTTAAAATCATATGGGCTACCTTTGGAGGTTATGTGTGTTATGTATTAGTACTATTTGGATATTAAAACAATACTAAGCGTACGAGTAGGCAGTGCATGCCCAATCTCCCCCGGCCGTCCTGGGGATGGATGGAAGCATCCCGAGGACGCCCTATGGATTTGTGGACAGCCATGCAGGATTTGGCTTGCAAGAGCGGTTACAAATGTTATATTTTTATATAATTAAAAGGAGATTCCTATGCACACCACAAATCTGCGCAAGGTCGGCGGGTCTATCATGCTAGCCGTGCCACCCGCATTGCTCGATGTCCTGCACCTGGCACCGGGTGCCAAGGTCGGCCTGGCCGTCGATAACGGCCGCCTGGTCGTCGAGCCGCAAGCCCGGCCGCGCTACACGATGGCCGAACTGCTCGCCGAGGCCGAAGCAGGCGGCACGTATCCGCTGCCGGCCGAACAACGCGAATGGAACGACACCCAGGCGGTCGGAAAAGAACTGATTTGATGAATCGCGGCGATATCTACCTGGCCGATCTTGAGCCAACGGCAGGACACGAGCAGCGCGGCCATCGGCCGGTGCTGGTCGTGTCCCCGGATGCCTTCAACCGCCTGACGCAATGCCCGGTCATCCTGCCGATAACCAACGGCGGCGACTTCGCCAGACGCGTCGGTTTCGCGGTTCCAATCAGCGGCATCAAAACAACGGGCGTCGTGCGGTGCGATCAGCCACGCGCGCTCGATCTGAATGCACGCAATGCTCGCAAGGTGGACACGCTGCCGGCGGCGATCCTGGATGACGTACTGGCAACGGTCGCCACGTTGTTCGAGTAGGGCAGGGGACTACTGGGCCCGAAGTAACGAAACGCCCTGCGCTGTAGCATAATCGAACAAAATGTGAACGCCGACTGGTCGGGGCTGCGGTTTTCTGCTGGTTTTGAGCGGAGAGCCCGGTTCACTGTGTCTGTATATGACAAGCTTTCTATCGGACGTCAGACATGGTTGGCACTGAGGATAAGCCGTCCCGTACGGGCAGGCGTGCAATATCGTCTCCAGCCTTTCCCGCAGCGATGCGGATATCATAGGCAGTCTGCAAGTTGAGCCAGAACTGTGGCTCAGTGCCAAACCAGTGACCCAGACGCAAGGCGGTATCCCCGGTCACTGCTCGTTTGCCTGCGATGATCTGGCTGATCCGGTTGGGCGGCACGCCGATCTGCCGTGAGAACTCGGTCGGCGTCACGCCAAGCTCCTCGAGCTCATCCTTCAGAACCACACCGGGATGAACGGCTCTCATGAACATTAGCCTAGTCTCCTGTCCTCAGTGATAGTCCACGATCTCGACATTGCGCGGTCCGCTCTGGCCTTCGGGCCATTCAAAGCAGATGCGCCACTGCCTGTTGATCCTGATCGAGTATTGCCCGGCACGATCACCACTCAACGCTTCAAGACGGTTGCTTGGCAATGCGCGTAGCGTATCCAATGAAGGCGCCGCGTTCAGGATCGAGAGCCTGCGCTCGGCCTGGGCTTCGAAGCCCTGGAAGGCTCTGACAAACTCGCCTGCCGCAAACCGCTCTGTTTTCCTGTCCCGATAGCTCAGAATCATTAAAACCTCCTCTACTAGAATATACTCTGGACGTCAAGCATATTTTTTGAAAACGCAGCAGAGGCCGTCCCGCCAGGATCAGCGCTTCCGCAACAAGGTTATGATTATTTGGATATATTTATCCTATACAATTTTTTATTTCTGCGTCAAGTTTATGTACGAATAATATAAATTTTTTACTTGACAATGAGAAGATTTTTCCTCCCTTAGACTTTAACCGAGTTAAATTTCCAGCATCCCGAGCGCATCACGGGGGCGCCGGCCGGCCAGTGCCCCGCCGCTATCTATATCTGATAACGTCCTTTATCATCCGCGACCGTCAACTCGCAGCGGTCCGTAATTGAAGATTTTCGGAAAGCGAACGCCCCTCCCGGGCCGCGCTATTGGTGTTTCTCCAAGGTCCGGTAGAGGGTGGCGCGGTGGACGCCCAGCAAGCGGGCAACCTCGGCCACGGGTTTGCCGTCCACCTCGATGAGCTGACGGGCATGAGCGA
>JAJZZR010000300.1 GCA_021797465.1 Pseudomonadota bacterium
CCCATCGTCACGGTGGTCACCGGCGAGGGCGGCTCGGGCGGGGCGCTCGCCATCGGGGTCTGCGATCGGCTGTTGATGCTGCAGTACAGCACCTACTCGGTGATCTCGCCGGAGGGTTGCGCCTCGATCCTGTGGAAGAGCCAGGACAAGCGAGAGGCGGCGGCCGAGGCGCTGAACATGACGGCCGAGCAGCTCAAGCGCCTGGCCCTGGTCGATGAGGTCATCGAGGAGCCCCTGGGGGGCGCGCACCGCGATCCGGCCGCGGCGGCCGCAGCGCTCAAGGCCGCGGTTCTGCGCCATCTCGATGCCCTCGAGGCCCAACCGATCGAGGCCGTGCGCAGCGCGCGCGATGCGCGCATCGCCGGCTTCGGCGTCTTCGGGGAGAGTTCATCGTGAGAATGGCGGGTCGGGCACGGTGAGCGGCGCGCGGCGCGAGCGCGCGCGCCGGCTCCGGGGCTTCGGCGGCGCGGCGGTGCTGGAGCGGCTCGAGGCGCTGCTGCCGGAATTCCCGCACGTGCGGCTGTGCGTGGCCCTGAGCGGCGGGATCGACTCGACCGCGCTGTTGGCCGCGCTCGCGGCCGCCCGGCCGCGTGGCCTGGTGCTGCGGGCGGTGCATGTCGATCATGGCCTGCATCCGGACTCACGGCGCTGGAGCCGGGAATGCCGAGCGCTCGCGCGCCGGCTGGGAGTGCCGCTGCGGGTGGCGCGGATCGAGGTCGTCGTGGCCAGAGGCGAGTCGCCCGAGCAGGCCGCCCGCGTGGCGCGCTACCGTGCGCTCGGCGCGGCACTTGCGCCGGGCGAGGTGCTGCTCACGGCCCACACGCAGGACGATCAGCTCGAGACGGTGTTGTTGCAGTTGTTTCGCGGCTGCGGGCTGGCCGGGCTGGCGGCGATGCCGGCTCTGGCGCCCTTCGGCCCGACGTGGCTCGCCCGGCCGCTGCTTGGCTTCACGCGCGCGCAGCTCGAGGAGTGGCTGACCGGCGAGCATCTGCCGGTGGTGAGCGATCCGTCCAATGCCGATGAGCGCTTCGATCGCAACTACCTGCGCCGTCAGGTACTGCCGGCGGTGCGCGCGCGCTGGAGCTCGGTGGCCGCGGCGGTGGCGCGCGCGGCTCGGCATGCCGCCGAGGGCCAACACTTGCTCGAGTCGCTGGGGCGAGCCGATGTGGAGCGCGCCAGCGACGGGGCGGCGCTGTCGGTCAAGGCGTTGCGCGCGCTCGAACTGCCGCGGCGGCGCAACGCGCTGCGCTACTGGATCGCACGCAGCGGGCACACGCTGCCGGACGCGCGGCGGCTCGAGCAGATCGCCGGCGCCATGATCGATGCGCGCCCGGATGCTCATCCGCAGGTGCTCTGGCGCGCAGCGCGCATCGAGCGGCACGCGGATCTGCTGCTGATCGCCGGCGCGGCCGAGGCGCCCGCGCCCTGCATGCCGCCGCGGGAGATCGTGTGGGATCTCGGCGTGTCCGCCCGCTGTGAGCTGCCGCAAGGCTGCGGGGCCCTCGAGCTGCGGCCCGATGAGCATGGGCCGCTCGATCTCGATGCGCTCGGCGCCTGCCTGCGGGTCGGCTGGCGGCGCGGCGGGGAGCGCCTGCGCGTGCGGCCGGGCGGCGTGCGGCGCGCGCTGAAGAGTTTGCTGCAGGAGGCGCGCGTGTCCCCGGCCGAGCGCGCGCGGCTGCCGCTGCTGTTCCGCGACGGCGAGCTCGTGGCGGCGGCGGACCTGTGGGTGGATGCGAGCGTGCATGCCCGCGGCGCCGCGCGCCGGCGCGCGCGCCTGATATGGCACAAGGCGCCCCACGTGCCGCGCTGATGTGCTAATCTGCCGGCCCGTCGTTCATGCAGACACGGGCACCCCGGCGGTGCCTCCAACGGCGGGTCATCCTGATTCAATCTAGCTTATGACGCGATTCGTATTCGTCACCGGCGGCGTCGTGTCCTCTCTTGGCAAGGGCATCGCGAGCGCCTCGCTCGGCGCCATTCTCGAGGCGCGCGGGTTGAGAGTCGCGATGGTCAAGCTCGACCCGTACATCAACGTCGACCCCGGGACCATGAGCCCGTTCCAGCATGGCGAGGTGTTCGTCACCAGCGACGGCACGGAAGCGGATCTGGACCTCGGTCATTACGAGCGCTTCGTGCGCACCACCACGGGGCGCAACAGCAACTTCACCACGGGCCGCATCTACGAGCGGGTGATCGCCAAGGAGCGCCGCGGCGATTACCTGGGGGCGACGGTGCAGGTGATTCCGCACATCACCGATGAGATCAAGCGCAGCATCCAGCTCGGCGCCGAAGGCGCGGACGTGTGCATGGTGGAGATCGGCGGTACGGTCGGCGACATCGAGTCGCTGCCTTTCCTCGAGGCGATCCGCCAGCTCGGCGTGGAGCTCGGGCACAGCCGCTGCATCTACATGCATTTGACGCTGGTGCCGGTGGTGGGCGGCTCGGGCGAGATCAAGACCAAGCCGACGCAACACTCGGTCAAGGAGTTGCGCGGCATCGGCAT
>JAJZZR010000086.1 GCA_021797465.1 Pseudomonadota bacterium
GCTCATCGAGGGGAAGAAGAGTCTGTCCCGGGAGCTGCTCGATGCCGGCGGCGAGCGGCTGCTGACCGAGATGAGCGACGATGAGTTGCTCGCGACCGTCGCGCTCGACATTCACAAGGCGTGTGAGACATGATCGCCTCGGGCGAGAGAAGACCGCCGCGTGATGGGAGGTAAGACTGATGAACTGGTGGAACTACGCACCCAAGCCGACCGTCCGGGAGCAGCGCGCGCGGGCCGCCCGCGAAGCGCAGCGCCTCGCGAAGCAGGGCGCCAAGTCGGGTCGCGCCCCGGCCCCCGTGACCATCGCCGGGCGCACCATCGCGAGCAGCTTCTGGGGTAAGGCGTGGTGCGAGAACATCGAGTCCTACCGCGACTACGAGTATCGCCTGCCGCGCGGGCGCAGCTACGTGCGCAACGGCGCGGTGCTCGATCTCGTGATCGATCCGGGCCGCATCACGGCGGTCGTCTCCGGCTCGCAACTTTACGAGGTCGACATCCGGATCAAGCCCTTGCCCAAGGCTCACTGGGGGCGCGTGAAAGTCCAGTGCGCCGGGCAGATCGGATCCCTCGTCGAGCTGCTCGCCGGAAAGCTGACCGAGCCGGTGATGCGCCACGTCACTGACCGCGAGCAGGGCCTGTTCCCCAAACCCGCGCAGATCGAGATGACCTGCTCGTGCCCCGACTGGGCCAAGATGTGCAAGCACGTCGCGGCGGTGATGTATGGCGTCGGCGCGCGGCTCGATCAGGCACCCGAGCTGCTGTTCACCTTGCGCCAGGTGGATCACGGCGAGCTCATCGAGCAGGCGGCCCGGGTCGAGGTCACCCGCGGGAGCAAGCGCAAAACGATTGCGCGGGAGGACCTTGGCGATGTGTTCGGCATCGAGCTCGCACGCCCGCCCAAGCCCGCTTCCCGAGGTAAGAAAACCGCCCCGAAACCCAAGCGTAAGGCGGCCCAGGCGCGCCGCCCCGCGCGCAAGAAGCGCGCCCGGTCCTGAGAAACCCGAATTCAGCCGCCGCCGAAGAGCGTCTGGGAGCACCTCGGCGTGTCGGACGGGTGCGGGCTCGAGCCGCTGCCCTGGTTGAGGGCTTGCGCGTCGGCTCGAGTGACGGTCGGAAGCGGCGCAATCTCCTATTACGCCGCAGTTTGTTGTCGAGCGCTTCGATCACAGCCCCTCGTTCCGAAAAGGGCAGGTTCTGACACAATCGTTGCCGCTGGGCTCTGTGATATTGATAATATATTTTATCGCGAATAAATACGTGGTAAGATTCCTGCAAGGAGTACCCGTCGCGGATCACGCCCATGAGACCCTCCGAAGCGCTCGCTCTGCACCGCGCCGCGCTGCGGCAGCTCCTGAACCGCCACGGCTTCCGGCAGCCGCGCGTGTTCGGCTCGGCGCTCACCCGGACGGACACCGAGGAGAGCGATCTTGACGTGCTGGTCGAGCCCGTGCGCGGCACGACGCTGTTCACCCTGGCGGGGCTCGAGGATGAGGCGCGGCAACTGACGGGGGTGCGCGTCTCGGTGCTGACGCCGGGGTTCCTGTCGGTGAAGTTCCGCGACAAGGTGTTGCAGCAGGCCGAGCCGCTGTGAGCCACCCGGAGCGAATCGAGGACTACCTCGAACACATCGCCGACGCGATCGAACGGGCGATCCGCTACACCGGGCGCCTGGGGAGCCTCGCGGCGCTCGAGCAGGACGAGCTGACCCAGGACGCCATCGTGCGGACCCTCGCAGTGATCGGCGAGGCGGCGGTGAGGATCCAGAAAGCGGCGCCTGAATTCGTGATCGTCCATCCAGGGGTGCCCTGGAGTCAGATGCGCGGCATCCGCAACAAAGTCGTTCACGACTATTTCGATGTGGCCTGGGATGTCGTGTGGGACACCGTCAAACAAGACCTCCCGCCGCTGCTCGAGCAGATCAAATCCCTGCTGAAATCCATGGGCAGCAGCGCGGCGCCGAAGCGATGAACTCGACGCGCCCCAAGGCGGCCGCGCTCGTTCCCGCGCGCACGACGGCGGCACCAAGCCGGACCCTTACTGCGCCGGAGTTCCGTGAGCTCGCCCAAGTGCCGCCGGCGACGGAGTGGTTCGCCAATATCGACAATCCGAACACCCGACGCGCCTACCGCAACGACCTGGCGGAGTTCATGCGGTTGGTCGGGATCTCGGCACCGGAGGAGCTGCGACTTGTCACCCGAGCGCACGCGCTCGCCTGGCGCAAGGACCTCGAGCACCGCAAGCTCGCCGGCAGCACGATCCGCCGCAAGCTCGCCGCCCTCTCTTCCCTGTTCGAGTACCTGTCCGACGCGAACGCCGTGACCCACAATCCGGTGAAAGGCGTCGGCAGGCCCAAGGTTGAGAGCTACGAAGGCAAGACGCCGGCGCTCGGCGATGCCCAAGCGCGTAATCTTCTCAAGCTTCCTGCCGGCAAGGACCTCAAGAGTTGTCGCGATCGCGCTCTCCTCTCCCTGCTGCTGTATCACGGCCTGAGGCGCGAGGAAC
>JAJZZR010000427.1 GCA_021797465.1 Pseudomonadota bacterium
CGGCCAGCACGAACAGGGCGGCTACGGCGGTCGAGGCAGCTGTGGGAAGCGCTCGCATGAGGTCTGTGATTGTGGACGGGAGCCGGCCCAAAAAAAACCCCTGCTTGAGGGAGAGCGGGACTGCTGGCCCATTTTGAGGCGGGGTCCCGCTTCGGCGCAGGGCGCTGCGGGATTCACAGCGGGGGGCAGCGGGCCGGCCCGCGCCCGCTCTGGGAATCGGCCGGACTGGGGCGGCGGGGCAGGGCAATCCGCCGCGGTTGCGCCCGGCGGCGCATTGGCCGTGGGGCGAGGCGGTTCGGCCGGCGTCGCGTCAGGCAAATCCGCGCCGCAGCGCGCTGCGGCGCGGATCCGGCTGCGTGGAGAACCTGCGGCCGGGCATGCTCGGGTGCCTCGGCACCGAGCGCCCGGCCCCAAGGATCCGGTCAGCGGCGGTACGGCCCGCCGCCCGTACGGGGTCGCGGTGCGCGCTCCTGCGCCTCGTTGACCCGCAACGCCCGGCCGTTCATCTGAAAGCCGTTCAGTGCCTGAATCGCCCCCTGAGCCTCGCCCGGTGACATTTCCACGAAGCCGAAGCCGCGTGGCTTGCCGGTTTCCCGGTCATTGATCAACTTGACGGAATCCACCTTGCCATGTCGCTCGAAGAGCGACTTCACGTCCTGCTCGGTGGCCGAGAAAGGCAGATTGCCCACGTAAATCGTCGTCATCCGGAGGTCTCTCTTGGCAGCGCGGGCCGCGAGCCGCTGAAGCGGGCCGCGGGGATCGCAAAATCAATCGGGTGGTTCAGCCCGTGGACGCAGTGGGGTCCGGCGAGATCCAGGCGTGCGCCACAAGGCCCGGTGAACTGGATCGGGAAGGTGCACGGACGATTCATGGGGTGGAGCGGATCGAAGAAGCCGGAAACGCAAACGTGATCAATCCACTGCGGGCTGGGAACGGCCGGATGCTACTCCCGGCGTTTGCGGGACGCAAACAGGGCCGCTTCCGCACACGTTCTCCCGATTCCAGGCATGTCGCGGAAATGCAACAATCAGTGGCTCGCCGGTTCGAGATAGGCGTAGCCGTCGAGTTCCCGCTCATAGAAGCGCTTGAGCACCTGACTCTCGGCAATGGTCATGCGTCCGTCGCGGATGGCGCGCTCGCAGTCGCGCATCAGAGCGGGGGAGAGCTCGGCGACGTCGTATTCCATGTACTCGAGCACCCTGTTGGCCGTATCGCCCTTGACCACCTCTTCGATCCACCAGCCGCCCTCGTCGTGACGTCTGACATGCACCACGTGCGTGTCGCCGAAGAGGTTGTGCAGATCCCCGAGTGTTTCCTGATAGGCCCCGACGAGAAAGGCCGCCAGATAGTATTTCTCCGCGGGTCGCAGCTCGTGCAGTTCCAGTGTGTGTTTCACGTCGCGCAGCGAGACGAAATGATCGATCTTGCCGTCGGAATCGCAGGTGATGTCCGCCAACACCCCGGTGCGGCTCGGGCGTTCGTCCAGGCGGTGGATCGGCATGATCGGAAAGAGCTGATCGATCGCCCAACTGTCCGGCAGCGATTGAAATACCGAGACGTTGCAGAAATAGGTATCCGAGAGGATCGACTCCAGTCCCTCGAGCTCCTCCGGCTCTCGCTCGAGACGGCGGCAGCAGTCGCGGATCTTGGCGCACGTGGCCCAGAACAGACGCTCGGCGAGTCCGCGAAACTCGAGGGACAGCAGTCCGAGATTGAACATCTGCAGCACCTGGTCGCGTGCCGTCAGCGCATCGTGGTAGCACTCGACCAGGCGGCGGCGGCTGACGGAGCGAAACGCGTCGAACAGGTCTCTGACCGGTTGGGGGAGTTCGTCGTCGCCGCCGTAGTCTTCCTCCTCGCGGCCGGTCACGTGGAATTTGTCGAGTGCCGATGACCCCAACGCGTCGAAGATCAGCACGCTGTGATAGGCGGCGATCGCGCGACCCGATTCGCTCACGATCATCGGATGCGGCACCTCGCGGGCGTTGCAGACGCTCGCGATCCGATAGACGACGTCGCTGGCGTACTCGTTCAGCGTGTAGTTGATCGACGAGGAGTAATTGGTGCCGCTGCCGTCGTAGTCGACGCCCAGGCCGCCCCCGACGTCGATGTACTGCAGTCCCGCGCCCAAGAGTCTCAGCTCCGCGTAGACGTGAGCGAGCTCGTTGATGGCGTCCTTGAGCCGGCGGATGTCCTGCAGCTGGCTGCCCGGATGGCAGTGCACGAGCTGCAGGCAGTCGAGCATGTCGCGTGCCCTCAGCTCGCGTACCAGCTCCAGGATCTCGGTGATGAACAGGCCGAACTTCGATTTCTCTCCCGTCGAGTCGCGCCACTTGCCCGATCCCTCGGTCACCAGCTTCACGCGCACGCCGATGCGCGGGCGGATCTGGTATTTCTCGGCGTGCTTGAGAATCAGCGGCAGCTCCTCGAAGTTCTCGACGACCGGAATAATGGTCCGGCCGAGCTTGGTCGCGAGCGTTACTGCCTCGATGTAACTGTCGTCCTTGAATCCGTTGCACACGATCAAGCGGTCCGGAGCGTTTTCGGTCATCGCCATCACGGCGAGCAGCTCCGGCTTGGAGCCCACCTCGAGCCCGAAACCAAATGCTGCGCCGTAGCGGTACACCTCTTCGACCACCAGACGTTGTTGATTGACCTTGATCGGAAACACCGCCGCGTAGTGATTGCGATAATCGTTCTCGGCGATCGCCTGAGCGAACGCATCGTGCAGGTGCTTCAGGCGATGCGCCAGGATGTCCGAGAAGCGAACCACGACGGGCGTGGCGAGCTCACGCAGCTGCAGCCCCTCGATCACTTCGTACAGATCGATGTCGCTGCCGGATTGCGTGTCGGGCCGCACCACCACGTGTCCGGCCTCGTTGATGCCGAAATACCCCTTGCCCCACTCGTTGACGTGATAAAGGTCGAGGGAGTCCTCGATGCGCCAGGGTGCGGTCGGGTTGTACTGGCGCTTGCCGATGCGCTGAGGGTCTACGGCCACGTCGGTGAATTCCGTGCGACGAGCGGGAGTGCGTTGCGCCCGCAAGATATCAAAACGGGGCGGTAGCGATAGCCCCATGCCCAAATTTTTCCGCTGTGACGATCAGGCGCCACGCGTCACCGGACGGCGCGGATCGCGGATCCACTCGCTCCAGGAGCCGGCGTAGAGGCGCGCACCGGGCAGGCCCGCGATGCGCAGGGCGAGCAGGTTGTGGCAGGCGGTCACCCCGGAGCCGCACATGCAGATGGCCGATTCGGGCGCGTGGCCCGCGAGCGCCTGGCGAAAGCGCCGGCGCAGGCTGGCCGGCGGCAGAAAGCTCCCGCCGCCGAGGTTGTCGGTGAACGGCAGGTTTATAGCCCCGGGAATGTGGCCCGCGACCGGATCGAGTGTCTCGTTCTCTCCGGCGAACCGGTCCGCGCCGCGCGCATCGATCAACAGGATCTCGCGCCGCTCGAGCCGGCCGGCCGCCACGTCCTGCTCGATCTCGTCGGTATGCGCCAGCATGTGCGGGTCCGGCTGTCCCTCGAAGCAGCGGGGTGCCGCGGCGGCGGGCCCGCCATGCTCGAGCGGCAGACCGCAAGCCTCCCAGGCGGCGAGTCCTCCGTCGAGCACCGCCGCCCGCTCGTGTCCCATCCAGTGCAGCAGCCACCACAGGCGAGCGGCATAGGCGCCGGGTCCCTGGTCATACGCCACCACCTGTGTGTGCGCTCCGATACCCCAGCGTCCGAAGGATTCGGCGAGCGCCGCCGATGCGGGTAGCGGGTGGCGGCCGGTGGCGCTCGACGGTGTGCCCGACAAGTCGCGATCCAGGTGCGCATAAAGCGCGCCGGGGAGGCGAGCCTCGGCGTATGCGTGCTCGCCCCACCGCGGCCGCGCCAAATCGAAGCGACAGTCGAGGATAGCGAGGTTTGCTTCGCCGAGCCGGTGCGCGAGCTGCCGCGCGCTGATGATCGTATCGAGCATGTGCCTGCCCCCATTCTATGCCGCGCGCCGCATGGGGTCGGCGCACAATCGGTAATGATTGCACCGGGGGCGAACCCGGTACAATTCCGGACGCAAATTCACCTAGAGGGTCGCATGGCGATCGAGGTCTACTGGGGCAGCGGGAGTCCGTATGCATGGCGGGTGCTGCTGGCGCTCGAGCACAAGGGGCTGCCGTACACCGCGCACCTGCTGCAGTTTTCCAAGCAGGAGCACAAATCGCCGCACATGCTGCAGATGAACCCCCGCGGCCGGGTGCCGGTGCTCAAGGACGGCGACTACGTGTGCTTCGAGTCGCTCGCCATTCTCTACTACCTCGACCTGAAATATCCGCAACCGCCGATCTTCGGGGCGACGCCCGAGGAAGGCGGCACGATCATGCGGGTGATCAGCGAATACCAATCCTACATCGAGCCTCATCTGCGCACGATTACTCGCGCGGTGTTTTCCGGCGGCGCCGATCTGCGTGCCGACGAGATCACCCGGGCCATGCACGCGGTGGCCAGTGAGGCGCGCACGATCGAGGGTCGGCTGTCGAAATCGGACTGGGTCGTCGGCGAGCGTTTCTCCGCGCTCGACATGGTCATTTTCCCGGGCATTCAGTTGTTGAGGCGCGCACTCGAGCGCCCGGCGGCACGCGAGCTCGCGTCGCGATTTCTGCCCGTGGAGGTCAACTATCCGGCGCTCGGGCGATGGCTGGCACGCATCGAGGCCCTGCCGGGCTACGAGCGAACCTACCCGCCGCACTGGCGTGCGAGCTAGACGCGGCGTTTCACCCGCTCGCGGGCTTTGATACTCTGCGGCCAGCCCGCGAAGCGGGCGGGACGGTGCCGTTGGCTGCGGCGCCGGGAGGTCACTTCCGAGATTCGTGAGCGAGATGAGCGAGCACAAGATCCACGTCGAGTTTCCTGGCCGAATCATCATGGTCGGTTTCGGCAGTATCGGGCAAGGTGTTCTGCCGCTGCTGCTGCGGCACCTCGGTGTGCCCGCCGAGCGCATCACCATCGTGACGGCCGAGGACACTGGCAGCGCGGAGGCCGCGCAGCTCGGCGTACGCTTCATTCACGAACCGCTTACGCGTGAGAATTACCGTCGGGTTCTCGGCCCGCTGCTGGGCCGCGGCGACTTCGTCGTCAATGTTTCGGTGCACGTCTCGAGCCTCGCGCTGGTGAAGCTGTGCTGGGAGAAGGGCTCGATGTATCTCGATACCTGTATCGAGCCCTGGCCCGGGGGTTACACGGATCCGACGGTGCCGGCCGGGCGCCGTACGAACTATGCTCTGCGCGAGGAGGCGCTGGCGCTGCGCCAGGGCAACGAGCGCGCGCCTACCGCGGTGCTGACTCACGGCGCGAACCCAGGCCTCGTGTCGCACCTCGTCAAGCAGGCGCTGCTCGACATCGCCGCCGACACCGGCGTGCAGGCCGGCACCCCCGCCACGCGCGCCGAGTGGAGCGCGCTTGCGCGCGAGCTCGGCGTGCGCACCATCCACATCGCCGAGCGCGATTCGCAGGCCGCCGACACGCCGAAGCAGCCGGGGGAGTTCGTCAATACCTGGTCCATCGACGGGTTCGTGAGCGAAGGCTCGCAGCCGAGTGAGATCGGCTGGGGTACCCACGAGCGCAACTTCCCGCGCGACGGCAAGCGGCACGAATCGGGCTCGCAGGCCGCGATTTACTTGTTACAGCCGGGCGCCGCCACTCGCGTGCGCACTTGGACGCCGCTTGCCGGATCCTTCCACGGGTTCTGCATCACTCACGGCGAGGCGATCTCGATCGCGGACTACCTCACGGTGCGCGAGGGCTCGCAGGTCGTCTACCGTCCGACCGTCCACTATGCGTATCACCCCTGCGATGCGGCAGTGATGTCCATTCACGAGCTGGCGGGCCGCAACTATCTGCAGCAGGAACGGCAGCGCCTGCTGCGCGACGAGATCACCACCGGCATCGACGAGCTCGGCGTACTGCTAGCCGGGCACAGAAAGAACGCGTACTGGTATGGCTCGCAGCTGTCGATCCAGGAGGCGCGCCGGCTGGCGCCGTGGAACAACGCCACCAGCCTGCAGGTCACCGCGGCGGTGCTCTCGGGCGTGGTGTGGGCGATCGAAAACCCGAACCGCGGTATCGTCGAGCCGGACGAGATGGATTTCCGGCGCAACCTGGAGATCTGTCGGCCCTATCTGGGTCCAGTGGTTGGCCGCTACAGCGACTGGACGCCCCTGCATGAGCGCGGCCGGCTCTTTCCCGAGGACATCGATGCGGCCGATCCGTGGCAGTTCAAGAACGTGCGGGTCACCTGGTAGCGCCACGACGCGCGCAACGCGCTCGTGGGCGCCCGGCAGGCCGCGGCCACGCGCCCCCGCGTTGCCTCAACTTAGACCTGCCCTGACGCGTCTGCGCGTCGTTCCTGACGGCGCTCGGCGTGTCGCCCTTTGCGGGCCGGTGCGCCGGTTCGCATTCGCCGTGGGAAGGCGCTGATACGGCACGACGGTTGCCCGTTGTGCCGCATCCGCCGCGCGGGCCGCTCCCGCGTCACCGAGCGCAGCCGCCCGAACACCGCCCGCTGCCGCCGGCCGGGATAACAGCGCAGGCGTACGCACGCTCGAGGGTAGGGGGCTCGATAAGGCTATATGTATATACAGACATATCGGCCGGCTCAAGGGCAGGACTGAACTCACGCGCCGACGCTGCGCAAACGGCTCAAGCCGACGGAGTCATTCGCATCCGTGCTTGCTCTGGGGTGGGGCAGTGGCGTATTCAATCTCGACGATAACGAAGCGGCGCAGGCCGCCCGGCAGCTGCACGCTCACCTGCTCGTCGAGCCGCCGCCCGAGCAGTGCGCGCCCGAGCGGGGAATCCATGCTGATGTAGCCGGGCTCCCGGTCGATTTCGTCGGGCCCGACGATGCGGTAGCGCGTATCGCGGCCATCCTCCTCCATCTCGAGCGTGACCCAGGCACCGAAGTAAACCCGCTCTGGGTCTGCCGGTGGCTGGCTGACTACCACCAGGACCTCCAGGCGTTTGCGCAGATGGCGGACCCGGCGGTCGATCTCGCGCAAGCGGCGCTTGCCGTAGGTATATTCCGCGTTCTCCGAGCGATCGCCCTGAGCGGCGGCCTCGGCAACCGCCCGGGTCACCTGCGGGCGCTCGATGCGCCAGAGCGTGTCCAGCTCTTCGCGCAGCCGGTCGACGCCCTCGGGCGTAATGTAGTGGGACGAAGGCGGCTGCGGTGGGCGGTATCGGCTCATGCGGTGCGGCGGATGACGGGGCGGCTGGACGTGCGCCCAGGTGACATAGTGCCAGAGGGCGGACATTCTGCGTACCGCTTCACGGCCGGGGTGTCGCCATCGACCTACACTAATCATGTGGCGGCCAAGTACTACACGCATTTCTTGACCGGCGGCGCGGGCGTCGAGCAGGCCGCCGCGCATGAATGGAGCGGGGTGGTTGAGCTGCGCGAGCCGCTACGTGACCGGCGCGAGCTCGGCGAATTACGCTCGCTGCTGGCGGTCAATTTCGATCTGGACTCGGAGGACATACGGATCCTTCATTGGGCGCGCCTTCACTGAGTCCCCCCGGGCGGACTGCCTCCCCCCTGACGAAAGTCCGCCTCATCGCCCCGGTCCGTGCAGGATCGGGGCATTTTTATGGCCGCGGCAACCCTGTGTCCCGACGACCTGTCATAATGCGATTCATGAGATGCGCCAACACCCGAGTTATCTTCGCGGCCTGGCTGTCCGTCGCCGGGCTCGCCTGTTCCTGGCTCTGCCCGCCGCAGGCGACCGCCGCGCCCGCCGCATTGCCGTTGCCTGTCCAGACCGAGCGGTTCGTGCTCGAGCCGGGACAGGAGATGATCGGCCGCGTGCAGATGGTGCGGCTCCAACCGCATCAGGTACTGGCCGACATTGCCCGCCTGTTCGATGTCGGGTACGACTCGATCAAGCACGCCAATCCCAAGGTCAACCCGTGGCTTGCTCCGGTGGGCACCCGCGTGATCGTGCCGACGGAGTTCATCCTGCCGGATGCGCCGCACGTGGGTATCGTGGTCAATATTGCCGCGATGCGGCTGTTTTACTTCCTGCCCCGCAAGCCGGGGCAGCCGCAAATCGTCATCACGCATCCGGTCGGAATCGGCAGGCTCGGCCACCCCACGCCCACGATGGTGACGAGCGTCACCTGGCATCAGGCGCATCCCGAATGGATCGTGCCGCGCTCGATCCTGGCCTCGCATGCCCGCCGCGGCACGCCGCTGCCGCGGGTGGTGGCGGCCGGCCCCGACAATCCGCTCGGCAACTACGCACTGCACCTCAGCTATCCCGAGATCCTCATCCACGGTACCGATAGGCCCGCCGGGGTGGGACGGCGTGTGAGTCACGGCTGCATCCACCTGTACCCGGAGGACATCAGGCAGCTTTTCAAGATGGTGCCGAACGGCACGCCCGTGCGTGTCGTCAATCAACCGTACCTCTTCGCCTGGCAGAACGGGCGGTTGTACATGCAGGCCTACGGTGCGCTCAAGGATGACAAGCGTCCGTGGAAGACGGACTCCGCGCTGCTGGCGCGCATGCTGCCCCGTCGTTGGGTCAGCGACCTGATGCATTCGGGCGAGAAGATCGATTGGAAGCGGGTGCGGCATCTGGTGGTCGATCCCAGGGTGGTGCCGCTGCCGGTTTCGGGCCAGGGCCCGGTGCACGGGGGAATGGTGGCGACCCTGGTGCAAAATCGTCTGCCCTTGGGCTCGGCATGGAATGGGCAGACGCATCTGCCGCTCACGACCGCCCAGTTCGACAAGGTTTTGACGCAAATCCATTCGACGGCGATGCCGAAGTACCCGGTGGCCGCCGATCCGCACAGAGCCACACTTACCGGCAAGACGTCCGCGCATCGCCGTGGCGGCCGGACGCTGCAGTCGCACCGGGCGCTGTGAGGTTCGGCGGGGCGGCTCTTGTGCTACAGTCGCGGGGTATCGAAAAGAACAACGTTGGGGCGACACATTGGTGGCTGAGGGCGGTCCGAGCTTCTCCCTCGAGTACGACGCGACCGAGCCGGCGGCCGCGCATCGCCCGCCGGTGACGGCCTTCGTCGGCCGCACCCTCAAGGGGCCGCTGAGCCGAGCGGTGCCGGTGGCTAGCTTCACGGAATTCCAGCAGATCTTCGGTGGCCTGTGGCAGCCCTCGAGCCTGTCGTACGCCGTCGAGCAGTTCTTCGCCAGCGGTGGTGGCCAGGCTCTGGTGGTGCGCGTCGCCAACGGCGGGCACGCGCCGACCGTGACCCTGCCGTCCGGCTCCGAGGCGTTGCGCCTGGTGGGTCTACAGCCGGGCTCGCGCGAGTATCTGCGGGCGTCGGTCGATTACGACGGGATCGCTGAGAGCGAAGGGCTCTTCAATCTTGTGCTGCAGCGGGTGCGAGCGGCGGGCTCCGAGCGGGTGGAAGACCAGGAGATATTCCGGCGGGTTTCGGTGCAGCCGGGTTCCGAGCGATTCATTGTCGATGTGCTGCAGCGTTCGCAGCTGGCGCGAGTGGTTGCTCCGTTGCCGCAACGCCGTCCAGACCGCACGGGGAGGGGGGCGGGTGGGTTCACGGTCGGATACGTCGCGTCGAATTCCGATGGCGATGACGGCGGACCCATCACGGACTACGACGTGATCGGATCGGCAGCCAATGGCACCGGACTGTTCGCGCTGCGCGGCGAGGCTTTCGATTTCCTCTGTGTTCCGCCGCTCGCGCGCGAGCACGACGTCGGTCTCGGCACCCTGCTGGTCGCGGCGCGTCTGTGCCGCGAGTGTCATGCGCTGCTGATCGTGGATCCGCCGAGCGAATGGGCAGGCCCGCAGGAAGCGTTCGAGGCGATGCGCAACTGGCCATTCCGGAGCGACCACGCCGTCCTGTACTACCCCAGGTTGCGCGCGTTCGACCGGCTCCGCGGCCGGCTCGAGACCTTCGCCTCCTGCGGCGCAGCCGCGGGCTTGCTCGCGCGCGCCGAGGCGCACCGGCCGCTCGGTGGCTCGGATGAAGAGGCGGTCCTGCGGGCGGGGCTGCTGCCTGCGGTCGAAGTCTCGCCTGCGCAGCGTGTGCGGCTCGCGCAGGCGGGTATCAATACACTGGTGGCGGTCCGCTCGCTCGATACCCCGCCGGTAAGCGCGCGTACGCTGGCCACGGGAGGCAGCGGCTCGTCGGATTGGAGGTTCCTCTCCGCCCGGCGCCTGGCGCTGCGCATCGCGGCCAGCGTCGAGCGCGGGACGCGCTGGATGGTGTTCGAGCAGAACGCACCGGTTACCTGGGCGCGCGGCCGCTCGCTCGTGGACGCTTATCTGGCGCGATTCGCGGCGGGGGGCGCGTTTGCCGGCACCTCAGCCGAGGAGCGGTACTTCGTCGTATGCGACGAGCGCGTCAACCAGCCGGATTCGGTGGCCTCGGGGCGTGTCAACCTCCTGTTCGGCATCGCCGCCCGGCGGGCCGGAGAGTTCGATACCTGGCTGGTCAGCCACCAGCCGGCGGCCAGCCGGACCCGACCAGTCTCGGTCAACCGCCTGGCGACTCGGCTGTCGAGCGAGTTGCCCGCCGAGGCGGTGACGCGCCACTAGGCGCCTGCCCGGGGGGCTATGGCTTAGACCGCGATTTGCCGGCATCATGGTGCGATGAGTGATGCGGTCTCTTCGATCGAGGAGCACAGCGGCGCGTCGCAGCGGCACGTCGTTTTCTCGCATGGTCAGGCGAGCGGACCGTGGGGGCGCAAGATCACCGCGCTCGCCGAAGTGGTTCGCGGCGAAGGATACGAGGCCCATTCGGTCGATTACCGCGGGCTCGACACGCCCCGCGAGCGCATTGCACGGCTGGCCGATTACTGCAAGGAATTGAGCGGCGACCTGGTGCTGGTCGGCTCGAGTCTCGGCGGCTACGTGACCGTGGCCAGCGCCTCCGTCCTGCATGCGCGCGGCATCTTTCTGATGGCTCCGGCGCTGTATTTTCCAGATCTGCCGCCGCTGCGCTCCGGCATCGTGGATTGTCCCACGGCGGTGGTGCATGGCTGGCGCGACGAGGTCGTGCCTTACGAGCACAGCGTGCGCTTCGCGCAGGGCTCGCGCGCCGCGCTGCACCTGCTCGACAGCGACCACAACCTGCACGACAAGATCCGCCACATTCAGAATTTATTTGAGTACTTCCTCATTGCGCTCTATCTGCCCGCGCCGGACTGCGAATAAGACCTGCGGCGCAGGAGTCGGGGCAAGCAGCGTCGGGTTCCCGGCGTTGAGAATCGCATGAGCTGGCTAATGCATCGAGTGCTGGCGCTTTGGGTGCGCTACAAGATTTTCCCGGAGGACGGGGAGGCTCGACTGCGCGAGCGGCGGCGCCCGGTCTGTTACGTGCTCGAGCGGCGTAGCGCGGTCGATCTGGCGGTGTTGCAGAACGTCTGCGAGCGTCTGACGCTGCCCAGGCCGCGCAGGCGACGATTGCGCCGTCGGGGTGAGCGGCCCTCGTATCTGTACCTCAGCCGCGTGCGCGGCTTCTGGAACGAGCGCGTCGATCGCCGTCCGCCGCCGCAGATCGCGCAGCTGTTGCAGGTGCTCGAGGCCGATCCCGGCGCGGACATCGATCTGGTGCCGGTGTCGGTCTACTGGGGCCGCGCGCCGCAGCGCGAAAAGTCCTGGCTGCGCCTGCTGCTAGTGGAGAACTGGGCGCTCTCCAGTGGTGTGCGCAAATTTCTGCAGGTGCTGATCAATGGCCGCGACACGCTGGTCGAATTCAGCGAGCCGGTTTCGTTGCGCAGTCTCATCGGCCCGGAGAGCGGGCTTGCGGTGAGAGGCCGGCGCATCACCCGCGCGCTGCGCGCGCAGTTCGTGCAGCGGCGCACCGCCCGCATCGGCCCGGATCTCTCCCACCGGCGCACGGTGGTCACCCGGGTATTGCGCACCAGCGCCGTGCGGGCCGCCGTCGTTCAGTTGATGCGCGAGAAAAAGATCACGCGGCGTGCCGCCCTGCGCGAGGCCGCCGGTTACGCCAACGAGATTGCCGCGAACTACTCGTACGCATTCGTGCGCTTCCTCGAGCGGATCCTCACCTGGCTGTGGAACCGGCTTTACGACGGTGTGACCGTGGGGCATCTCGAGACACTCGAACAGGTCGCGCAGGGCAACGAGATCGTCTACGTGCCCTGCCACCGCAGTCACATGGACTATCTGCTGCTGTCGTACGTCATCTACGTCAACGGTTACGCGCTGCCGCACATCGCGGCCGGCGTGAATCTGAATCTGCCGGTGGTCGGGCGGTTCCTGCGCATGGGCGGGGCCTTCTTCATCCGCCGGCGTTTTCGCGGCAACGCCCTGTACACCGTCGTGTTCATGAAGTATTTGGCGGCCATCATGGCGCGGGGGCATTCGATCGAATATTTCATCGAGGGCGGGCGCAGCCGCACCGGTCGGCTGCTGCAGCCGAAGACCGGCATGCTGTCGATGACGGTGCGCAGCTACCTGCGCGACCCGCTGCGCCCGGTGATATTCGTGCCGGTTTATTTCGGCTACGAGCGCATCATTGAAGGGAGCGCCTACGTCGGTGAACTCTCCGGCAAGCCCAAGGAAAAGGAAAGCGTCCACGGACTGGTGCGCTCGCTCGGCAAGCTGCGCGAGCGCTTCGGGCGTGTGCACGTCAATCTGGGTGAGCCGATCGCGCTCGAGGAGATTCTGGCGCAATCCGGACCGTGGCCGCAACGGACCTCGGAAGAGGACGTGCGCACCGCCCGAGTCGGGGCGGCCGTGGACGCGCTCGCCGCCCGGATCATGCGTAACATAAACTCGGCGGCGGCGGTGACGCCGGTCAATCTGCTGGCGATGATCCTGCTGGCGATGCCCAGACAAGCGCTGCCGGAGAGCGATCTGGCCCGCCAGATCGATTTATATCGGGCGCTGCTTTCCGGCGTGCCCTACAGCGAGCGGATCACCGTGACCGAAATGTCCGGGCGAGAGATCATCGCCTGCGGCGAGGCGATGAAGGTGCTGCAGCGGCAAGCTCATCCCTCGGGTGACGTGCTGTGCATGAGCGATGAGAGCGCGGTGCTGGCCGCGTACTTTCGCAACAACGTGCTGCATCTGTTCGCAATGCCATCGTTGCTGGCGTGCGTGTTCTTGAGCAACACCGAAGTGACCCACGAGGACATGCAGCGCCTCGCGGGGCGCATCTATCCGTATATCGCCGAGGAGTTGTTCCTGCGCTGGAACGAGGCGGAGCTGCCGGATGTGGTGGCGAGCATCCTTGCCGAGCTGGCCCGCCACGGCTTGATCGAGCAGCACGCCTCACGCGGTGTCTGGCGGCGGCCGCCGTCCTCGAGCGCTCAGGCGATGCAGCTGTCGATGCTGGCACAGGCGACCCTGCAGACCATCGAGCGGTACTATCTCGCGATCGCGCTGCTGCTGCAGGCGGGCTCGGGGACCATCACCCAGACGACGCTTGAGGAGCGCTGCCAGCTGGCTGCGCAGCGCATCGCTCTGCTGTACGGCCTGAACTCCCCAGAATTCTTCGATCGATCCCTGTTCGCCAATTTCATCGATCTGCTGCGCCGGCGCGGCGTGATCCGCGGCAACGGCACCGGAACACTCGAGTTCGACACGGTGTTGCTGCGGGTCGCCGAGGATGCGCAATTCGTGCTCAGCGAGCAGATCCGCCACAGCATTCTACAGGTCACTCACGCGTGAGGCCCCCATGCATTTCTCCCGACCGCTCTACGAGGGATTGCCGTGGCTGTACATCGCGTTCGGCGTGGGCGGGATCGCCGTCAGTTACTTCGTGGCCGAGCCCCGCGCGCTGGCGGTCTTCACCGGTATAGCGGGCTTTGCCGCCGTGCTGGCCGGCGTTGTGATCCTGTTACGGCGGCGTGATTTCCGCGAGCTCGGCAGACGATACGCCGGGCGCGATGCGGTCGTACCGGATCACCAGGAGCGTCGCGGGTCCGACGCGGGTCAGGATTGAGTGCGCGGCGAGATCGTCGGAATCTCCAGCGGCAGCTCCTCGCCGGCGAGGGTCGCCTCGTCGTGACCCAGCGCCGGAATGCTGGGCAGCGTGTCGTTCACATTCCCGTGCCCGCGCGGCGCCCGCTCATCGAGGTACAACAGCTCGTGCTTGCCGATCAGCACCACATCGCCGTCGCGCAGATAGTGCCGATGCACGCGTAGTGAACGCACGTACAGGCCGTTGGTGCTGTTCAGATCCTCGATGATGCTGGCCTGGCCGTTGGTGGTGATCTGACAGTGATGGCGGCTGATGAAGCGGCTCTCGATCTGCAGGTCGTTGTCCGGCGTGCGCCCGACGATGATCCGCCCGGGCAGCAGCGGCAGCTCCTGCATCGTACGGCCGTTCTCGGCGACCAGCAGCCGCGCAAGCGGCGGCAGCGCCGGCTCACGCCCGCCACGCATGCGGGCCGCCCCGGGCGCGCCCAGACGGTGTGGGCGCGCGGCATACTCGACCCATTGGAGCTCAGCAACCGCATTGGCCACGTCCGCGGTGCTCACCTGATCCCGGTCGGCCGTGAATGCCGATATCAAGGCGGTGTCGCACAGGGTATTGATCAGGCGCGGCACGCCGCCCGTATAACGGTAGATTTCCTCGAAGGTGTCCGGCTCGAAGATCTCCCGCGCGCCGGCGCCGGCCACTTCCAGGCGGTGCCGGATGTACTCGGCGGTCTCCTCCGATGAGAGCGCGGACAGGTGAAAGCGCAGCCGCACGCGCTGATTGAGCTGCACGAGCTCCGGCGCATCGAGCTTGGCGTTGAGCTCGGGCTGTCCGGCAAGAATGATGCGCAGCACCTTCTCCTTGGTGGTCTCGACGCCCGAGAGCAGCCGGACTTCTTCCAGTACGCGCTGTGAGAGGTTTTGCGCCTCGTCGACCACCAGCAGCACGCGCCGGCCGGCTGCGTACTGCTCGATCAGAAAGTTGTTGAGTGTGGCCAGCAGCTCGCTCTTCTTCATCTTGAACGGCGAGAAGCCGAATTGCGCCAGGAGCGATTGCAGGAAGTCGACGGCCGAGACTTGGGTCTGATTGATCTGCGCCACCACCACGTCCTGGGGAAGTTCCCGCAGGAACGATTCGATCAAGGTGGTCTTGCCCGCGCCGATCTCGCCGGTGATCACCACGAAGCCGTCAGCGAACCAGATGGTCGATTCCATGTACGCCTTGGCGCGGGCGTGCTGTTTGGACAGATACAGGAACTGCGGATCGGGACTGAGCCGAAACGGCAGCTCTTTCAGGCGAAACGGCTCGATGTACATGGCTGGGGGGTATGCTACGGCAGGCGCACGTGCGGGGCCACCAGCCCCAGGAGGGTGCGCGCCAGCCGGTCGCGCCGGCCGGGCGAGGACTCCACGAGCGTGCAGTGGCCGAGCTTGCGGCCGGGGCGGGGTTGTTTGCCGTACTCGTGCAGATGCAGACCCTCGATCGCGAGCAGCTTTTCGCGCGCGGGGACCCGGCCGATGAGATTGACCATGGCGCTGTGTCCGATGGGACGGGTCGAGCCGAGCGGCAAGCCGAGAATCGCGCGCAGGTGATTCTCGAACTGGCTGGTGGCGCAGCCTTCGAGGGTCCAGTGTCCGGAGTTGTGCACGCGCGGCGCCATCTCGTTGGCGAGCAGCCGGCCGTTGCGTACGAAAAACTCGATGGCCAGCACACCCGTGTAGTGGAAGTGCTCCAGGCAACGCGACAGATACTGCGTGGCCGTGCGATGCCAGCGGGCCGGGCCGAACGGCGCGCGGGTCATCTGCAGGATACCGTCAGCGTGTACGTTGCCGTTCAGCGGGTAGACGACCGTTTCCCCCCGTGTACTGCGCGCGCCGATGATGGAGACCTCGCACTCGTACGGCACCCATTCTTCATACAGAAGCGGAACGCTGCCGAGGGTCTCCCAGGCGCGTTGCGCCTCGTCGTGGGTGCGGATGCGCATCTGGCCCCTGCCGTCGTAGCCCATGCGCCGGGTCTTGAGTACGCCGGGCATGCCGACTTCGCGCAGCGCGCGCTCGAGTACCGGCCGTGAGCCGACCGCGCGCCAGCGTGTGGTGGGGATGCCGAGCCGCTCGAACAGGCGCTTCTCCGCGGCGCGGTCCTGCCCGACCGCGAGGGCCGTCACGGGCGGGCAGATGCGCGCGCGGCGCGCTCCCCCGGCATGTTTGCGCAGTGCCTCGACCGACACGTTCTCCCAGTCGAAGGTCAGCACCTGGCATTCGCGCGACAGCCACTTCAGGATCTCAGGGTCGGTGAACTCACCATGCACCACGGGCGCAACCCGGCCCGCGGGCGCCTCGCGCGACGGGTCGAGGAAGAGAAAGTCGAGCCCGAGCGGATAGCCGGCCAATGCCAACATGCGACCGAGCTGGCCGCCGCCGACGATCCCGATGGTCATGTGCGGGCCGTGCGCGGGTCGGGCTGGGCCAGCACCGCGGCGGTCTGATCGCGACGGAACGCCGCGAGCGCCGCGTCGACCTCCGCATGTCTGTTGGCGAGGATCGCCGCGGCGCACAGTGCCGCGTTGACCGCGCCCGCCTCGCCGATCGCGAAGGTCGCCACCGGTACGCCGGCGGGCATCTGCACGATCGACAGGAGCGAATCGAGTCCGCCGAGGGTCTTCGACTGCACCGGCACGCCGAGCACCGGCAGAGTGGTCTTTGCGGCGGTCATGCCGGGCAGGTGCGCCGCGCCGCCGGCGCCGGCGATGATGGCCTCCAGGCCGCGCTCGCGCGCGGCGGCGGCGTATTCGAACAGCAGGTCCGGCGTACGGTGCGCCGAGATCACCCGGACTTCATAGGCGATCCCCAACTTGTCCAACATGGCGGCGGCCGCGCGCATTGTTTCCCAGTCGGACTTCGAGCCCATGATGATGCCGATCAGCGCTTGCATGGGGCGGATTCTACCCAAGCAAGCCGCGTAAAGCGCGAAACAGCGCCCGGCCCGCCGGGCCCTGCCTGGCTGTTCCCGCCGGCTGCTCGGCCCGCGCCGCGGCCGCGAGCGCCGCCCAATGCGATCGATCGAGACCCGGGCGCAGCGCGGCCAGTGCCTCGAGCGCCGCATCGCCCTCGTCGACCAAGCGCGCTCGCCACTGCTCGGCCCGTTTGAAGCGCTGCGTCTCCTGGGCGTCCTTCTCGCTGCGGGCGGCCAGCGTCTGGCGGATGGGCTCCGGGTCGATCTGGCGCATCAGCTTGCCGATGTACTGGCGCTGACGCACAGCTGCCGCGCGACTGCGGATCCGGCGCGCCTCGCGCACGGCATCGAGCAGCGCCGCGGGCAGC
>JAJZZR010000061.1 GCA_021797465.1 Pseudomonadota bacterium
TCTACCGCGAGTATCCGGGCCATCGTCGTGCTCCGCAGGCTGAATCAGTGAGTTTCATCGATCAGAACTCCTGCCACTCCGAGTCTTCCTCGATCGGCGGCGCGGGACCGCGACCGGCCGCCGCGGCCAGCTTCGGAGTACCGTCGCCGGAGGGCGGCGCGGCGCCGGTGCGCGGCCGGCCGGCCCAGGGCCGTCCGGAGCGCCTGCGCTCCGGACGCGCCGCGGCCGGCCGCGGCGGTGGGGCCGGCGTTATTGCGATGGCGGCACCGGCGAGCGCAGCGTCGGCGGCGCCGACGTCAAAGCGCGCCAACATATCGTTGAGTCCCCGCACCTGCTCGACCATCGACTGGGAAGCCGCCGTGGCCTGCTCGACCAGAGCCGCGTTCTGCTGCGTGAGCTCGTCCATCTGCATCACCGCGCGGTTGACCTGCTCTATGCCCACGGATTGCTCGCGGGAAGCGGCGGCGATCTCCGCGACGATATCCGAGACTTTCTTCACGGCAGCGACGATCTTCTCGAGCGTCTGCCCGGATTGGGTGACCAGAACCGAGCCATCCTCGACCTTGCGCACCGAGTCCTGGATCAGCTCCTTGATCTCCTTGGCCGCGGTGGCGGAGCGGCCCGCCAGACTGCGCACCTCGCTTGCGACGACCGCGAAGCCGCGGCCCTGCTCGCCGGCGCGGGCGGCCTCTACCGCGGCGTTCAGCGCCAGCAGATTCGTCTGAAAGGCGATCTCGTCGATCACACCGATGATGTCGGCAATCCGCTTCGAGGCCTCGTTGATGTCGCTCATTGCGGCCACGGCCTGGCTCACAACGATGCCGCCCTTCTCGGCCTGGTCGCGCGCCGCGCCGGCGAGCTGATTGGCCTGCGCGGCATTGTCGGCATTCTGCTTGACGGTCGTGGTCATCTCCTCCATCGATGAGGCGGTCTCTTCGAGGGATGAGGACTGCTCCTCGGTGCGCTGCGACAGGTTGGCGCTTCCGGAGGAAATCTCGTCGGCGCCGCGGTGCACTTCGGTCGCCACCTGCTTCACCCGCGTGACGACCTCGACCGTGGTGTCGGCAAGGCGGTTGACGCCGGCGCTCATGGTCGCGAAGAAGCCGCTCTTGCCCGCCAGATCGATCCGTTCGCCGAGTTGACCGGAGACCACGGCGGAGAGCATCCGCTGCATCTCCTGCTCCACGGCGGCTTCCTGCGTCCGGTCGAACCATTCGGTGACGGTGCCGATGTGCTCGCCGCGGTCGCCGGTCACCGGATTCAGCGTCACTGCGAACGTATGGCCGCCGAGGGTGAAGGTAGTGCGAACCGCCTGTGTCAGTTTCTCCAGCACGCCGCGTTGGTGGGCCGGGTTCAGATGAAATTGGTCCATGCTCGCGCCGCGCACGGACGCGACGCTGAATCCCGGAAGCTCCTTGCGGATTTCGGCCTCCGCGTTGCCCAGCACCTTCTGCAGGGCCGGGTTGAGGTACGTGATGCGGTGGTCGCTGTCGGCCACCATGACGCCCGATGAGACGCTGTCGAGCGCCTGGCGGATACGGGCGTTTTCCGCTGCGACGAGCCGCTCCTGATCGATCTGAGTGCGCAGCTTGGTCTGCATGTCATCCAGTGCGCGCAGCACCTGATTCGGTTCGTCCGCGCCATTGGCGTCGATCCGGCTGTTGTATCGACCCGCCGCGATGCGCTCGAACACCGCGATGGCCTTGCCGATCAGCGCCGCGAGTCTGCCGGCGATCATCCAGGAGAGCGCCAGGGCGAAGGTCAGGGCAAGCAGTGTGATGCCGACGCTGGCCGCCCGCGACGCGGTGACCTCGCTCAGCCGATGCTGCACGGCGGTGTTCATCGTCGCATAACTGGCATCGAGCAGGCGCTGCAGGCTCGCCGAGACGCTCCGCGAAGCGTCGAACAGCTCGGCGGACGTGATTGTTATTTTATGTGCCCGCAGAATACGCTGCCGGATGACGCCGAAAGAGGCAGTGAATGACGCGAGCGCCGCGTTGAGTATCGGCCGGATCCTGCGCCGCGCATGGTCCGAGGCGCCGTTCAGATCACGCTCCGCCCGCCGGAAATCTGCCAGTGCCTGCCGATGGTAGATTTGCAACGCGCGCTGGTCGCCGCCGCCCAGATAGCCCTTGATGGCTGCGCTGGTCGCGTACCACTGCACCTCGCCGGCGGCGATCAGCGCGCCAGGTACGTCGCGTGTGGCGACCTGGATCAGCGCCGCGGTCTGTGGTGAGGGATCGACGTTCAGCGCCGAGTGGGCGACCACCAGGTGCCCGAGGAGCACGATGTGCCGGAGCAGCACGTCGTGCTTGCGGACAGCCTGATCGGCCGTCAGCTTCGCTTCACCGCGCTCCAGGGCCGCCCATTCATTTTCGATCGCATGCCAGTCGGCGGAGGCGCCGAGCGCATTCCCGGCGAGCGAATTGATTGCGTTCACACGCGCGATCAGCGTTTTCATGCGCGCCTGCGAGGCCGCGACATCCGAGGCGCGGCTGCGATCGCCCGTGAGCAGCGCGAACACCTGGCTGCGATGGTTGGAGACCTCGGCGAGCACCGCGCCGAGCCGATGCGTGTAGCGCGCCGCTTGCAGCTCGTTGCGCGCCTGGCTCACCTCGAGGTTGGCCGAGCGCAGATAAAATACGCCCAGCAGCACCGTCGGCATCGCCATCGCGACCACCAGCAGCAGCAGCTTTTGCCACAGTTTCAGACGGTTCAACAGCTGCATGACGCGCGGTCCTGGTGCCAAGTCATAGGGAATACTCGCGGGGGAGTCATCGTCCGTCACCGGCCGCGACGGTGAGCCGCGCCGGGTCGTCCGCGGCGGTCGCGCAGCCTACGGTCGGGTTCGCCGCCGCGCCGACGCGGCCGGCGAGGCGGAAGCGCCCCAGGGTCTCGTTCAGATCATTCACTTGGCCCGTCATCACTCGGGAGGCCGATATCGTCTCTGCCACCAGTGCGGCGTTCTGCTGGGTGATCTGGTCCATCTGAATGACCGCGCGATTGACTTGCTCGATGCCGGCGGACTGCTCGCTCGAGGCGGCGGCGATCTCCGCGACGATGTCCGAGACCGTCTTGACCGATGCGACGATCTCGCCGAGCGTCTGGCCGGATTGGCTCACCAGGCGCGAGCCATCGGCAACCTTCGCGACGCTGTCCTGGATCAGGCTCTTGATCTCCTTGGCCGCGCTCGCCGATCGGCCGGCGAGATTGCGCACCTCGCTCGCCACGACCGCGAACCCGCGGCCCTGTTCGCCCGCGCGGGCCGCCTCCACCGCCGCGTTCAACGCCAGCAAATTGGTTTGAAAGGCGATCGCGTCGATCACCCCGATGATGTCGGCGATTTTCTGGGCCGACTCATCGATGCCCGTGACGGCCTTGACGGCCTTGTCGACCACCGCGACGCCCTGCTCGGCCTGCTTGCGGGCGGCGAGGGCGAGCTGGTTGGCCTGCGCGGCGTTGTCTGCGTTCTGCTTGACGGTGGTGGTCATCTGTTCCATGGACGAGGCCGTTTCCTCCAGGGAGGAGGCTTGTTCCTCGGTGCGGGTCGAAAGATTGGAGTTGCCCATGGTGATTTCTTCGGCGCCGATAGCGATTTCGCGCGCTGCGGCCTTCACCCGCGATACGACCTCCGCGAGATTGTCGGCCAGACGGTTGACGCCGGCGCCGAGCGCGGCGAAGAAGCCCCGCTTGCCGTCGAGGCGGATGCGGCGCGTCAGATCGTCACCGGTCACGGCCGTGAGCACCGCCTGCATCTCCCGCTCGACGGCCACCTCCTGAGTGCGTTCCTTCCATTCCATGACCGTTCCGATCCGCTCGCCGCCGCGGCCGAGCACTGGGTTGGTGGTGACCCGGAAGTCGAACCCGCCGAAGCTGCGTTCCTCGCTGCGCTCGCTGCGCAGCGCATCGAGCGCCCGGCGCTCCTCGGCGGGCGAGGCCGCTAGAGAATCCATGCTCGCGCCGCGCAGGAGGGCGGCGTCGAAACCGGGGAGTACGGCGCGGAAGGCGTCGGCGTGACCGGCGAAGCCGGACTGCGCCGCTTCGTTCAGATAGACGATCCTGTGCTCGGCGTCGGCGAGCAATACGCCCGTGGAGGTCTTGTCGAGAGCTTGGCGAATGCGGGAGTTCTCCGTGGCGATCAGCCGTTCGTTCTCGAGCTGCGCGCGCAGTTGCGCCTGCATGGCCTGCAGAGCCCGCAGCACCTGGCCGAGCTCGTCGCCGCGCCGCGCGTCGATTTCACTGTCGTAGTGGCCGGCGGCGATGCGCCCGAATACCGTGATCACGCGCCGCAGAGGGCTGGTCAGGGAATACTCGGTCGTCCAGGTGAGCGCGTGGATCAGCACGATCGCGAGGAGCACGATCGCAAGGTTGACGTCGCGCTCGGTGCGCAGGGCGGAAATGTGTGCGCTGAGAGCGTGGGCCGCGGCCGCGCTGCTCGCATCGAGCAGTCTCGCCAGTGCGCGGTGCTCGCTCGTGCCGTCGGCGTAGAGGGCGGCCGTCGAGATCTTGAGACTTCCGGCGTCGATGATCCGGTGCGCCACGCTTCGGTAGAACCGGTCCGCCTGGGCGGTGGTGGCCTCCAGAGCGTCGCTCAGCGGACCGCGCTCACGCGCGGGCGCTTGTTCGAGCGCATCCTTGATGGCGCTGAAATCGCTCGACAGCCGGGCGCGCGCGACCGCGATGCCGGTGCGGTCGCCGCCGCCGAGGTAGCCCTTGGCTGCGGCATCGACCGCGTACCGGCGCAGATCTGCTGCGGCGCTGATTGCCGCCGGTACATACTCGGAGGTGATCTGCATGAGGCTGCGAGTCTGCTGGTTGGGATCGGAGGCGACGCGCGAGCCGGTAACGACCGCACTGGCGAGGCGCGCGAGCCGCGCGAGCAGCCTTTGATGCACGGCGGCAACCCGCGCCGGCGAGGTCCGGGCGCTGGCGGCGGCCAACGCGCGCCAGTGGGCGGCTGCCGCGCGAAAATCCCGACGCACGCCAAAGCGCTCGCCGAGGCGCGCATCGACCCGCCGCAGTCGTGCGAGCGCCGCAGCGGTCCGTTTCGCGGCGTTGCGCACGGCCGGAGCGCTTGCGGCGTCGCCACTGGCGAGCTCGTAGGCGCGCTGCTCATGGACGGCGACGTCCGCATAAAGATTGCCGAGGGCACGCAGATAATCGTTGCCGGCGAGCTCGGCGCGCGCTTGGCTCAGGGCGTCCCCGGAGGAGCGCAGGTAGAAGAAGCCGACCAGGGTGGCAGGCAGGCTCATCGCCGCCAACAGCAGGGCGAGTTTCTGCCAGAGTCGCAGTTTGTCGAGGATGAGAAGCCGCATCAGGTCATTCTCCAGCGGCCTTGGGCGGCGCCGGCGGCGGCGCATGCGCACCGGCCGTGGGCCGTGCCGGGCCATTCAGCCGATATCGGGCCAGGCTCTGGTCGAGGCCGAGAGCCAGCGCCGACATGTTGCGTGCGGCGGCCGTGGCTTCCCGCACCAGCATCGCGTTCTGCTGTGTGAGCTCATCCATCTGCATCACCGCGCGGTTCACCTGCTCAATGCCAGCCGACTGCTCGCGCGATGCAGCGGCGATCTCGGCGACGATGTCGAAAACCTTCTTGACCGAGGCGACGATCTCCTCGAGCGTGCGGCCGGACTGGGTGACGCGGGCCGAGCCGTCCTCGACCTTGCGCACGCTGTCCTGAATCAGGCCCTTTATTTCCTTGGCTGCCGTGGCTGAGCGGCCCGCCAGGCTGCGTACCTCGCTGGCGACCACCGCGAAGCCCCGGCCCTGCTCGCCGGCACGGGCCGCCTCGACCGCGGCGTTGAGCGCCAGGAGGTTTGTCTGGAACGCGATTTCGTCGATCACGCCGATGATGTCGGCGATCTTCTTCGACGCATGGTTGATATCGGACATCGCGGCGATCGCCTGATTGACGATCAGCCCGCCGCGCTCGGCCTGCGTACGCGCCGTCAGCGCGAGTTGATTGGCCTGGGCGGCGTTATTGGCATTCTGCTTGACGGTCGAGGTCATCCGCTCCATCGATGAGGCGGTCTCCTCGAGCGATGACGATTGTTCCTCGGTGCGCCGGGCGAGATTTTCGTTGTTGGTGAATATCTCGTCGGCCGCTCGTTTCAACTGTACGGCGGTCGATTGGATGCCCTGGACGAGGAGCGCCCTGCTGCCGAGCAGGCTGTTGATGCCCTCGCTCATCGAGCGAAGGCCGGCGTTGTCGCTGCGCGCATCGACTCGGCCGCCCAGATCGCCATCGATGGCCGCCTCGATCACCGTCCGCGTCGCGCGCAGCGTCTGTTGAACCTGTTGCGCCAGATGGCGGTCGGCGTCCGCCGCGGGCGGTGGCACGGGCTGTTCGGCGGATGCCCGGGCGCTCTCCCGCGCCAATCGTTCCAGATCGGCGCGCAGCTTCAGGCGCAGAGCATCAAGTGCCGCGCCGAGCGCACCCAGCCGACCGGGCCCGGTCGGTGCGGACATCTCGTCCAGGCGGCCTGCCGCGAGCGCCTGCGCCGCGGTAACCGCCCTGGCGAGGGCGCGCTCGGTGGAGCGCCCGGTGAGAAAAGCCAGCAGTCCTCCTCCAAGCAGCGCCGCGGCGAGCAGCCACAGCGCCCAGGGTCCGTCGAGTCCGGCGAGCAGTGCGGTAGTCACGGCGCACGCCGGCAGCGCCGCGAATGCCAGCAGCGTGCGAGAGGACAAGGGAAAATCATTCGTCGCGGACATGACGGACTCCATTCACGCCACATCGGCGGCCGGCGCGCCGCTCCCCGGCCGCGGCGCTCCTGGGTCGCTGGTCTCGCCCGCGGCGCCGGCCATCACCGACAGATCACGGCCGATCAGACGGTCGATGTCGAGCAGCACGACCATGCGATCGGTGATCGAGGCGAGTCCGAGGATGTAATCCGTGGCGCCGCGCGCACCGAGCTCGGGGGCCGGCTTGATCTCGGTGCAGTCGAGGTCGACCACGTCCGAGACCCCGTCGACCACCACGCCGATGTCGCGGCGGCCGACCGGTGTAACCACGGACGTCACGATGATGACCGTGATCGCGGTGTACTCGGCGCGCCCGAGCGCGAAACGCATGCGCAGATCGACGATCGGCACGATCGAACCGCGCAGGTTGAGCACACCGAGCACGTGGGCGGGGGCGTGCGGAATCTTGGTGACCGCGGACCAGCCGCGGATCTCCTGCACCCGCAGGATGTCGACGCCATAGGTCTCACCGCCGAGCACGAAGGTCAGGACCTGGCGTGATGCTTCGCGCACGGACACTTCGGGCGGGTTGTGCATGCTTGCCGGCATTGTCGTGGCTCCTCGCGTGGCTCAGGCTGCCGCGCGCAGCGAGGCGATGTGGATCAGGCCGGGGACATCGACGATCAAGGCCACGGAGCCGTCGCCGAGGATGGTGGCACCGGATACCCCGTCGATGTGCCCGTAATTGGCTTCCAGCGACTTGATGACGACCTGCTGTTGACCGAGTAGATCGTCGACGAACAATCCGACACGCCGGCCATCGCCTTCGACAACCACGACCAAGCCTTCGGCGAGCGCGCGCGTGCGCGGGTCAACGCCGAACAGCGAGTGCATGCGGATGATCGGCAGGTAATCGCCGCGGAAGGAGAACACCTCTCCCTGGCCGCTCAGGCGGGTGACCTGCGCATCCTTCAGCTGCAACGATTCGACGATGGAGATCAGTGGCACGATATAGGTCTCCGTGCCCACCGCCACCGACTGGCCATCGACGATGGCGAGCGTCAGGGGCAGCGTGATGGTGAAGCGCGAGCCGCGGCCGGACTCACTGCCGACTTCGATCTTCCCGCCGAGCTCCTTGACGTTGCGCCGTACCACGTCCATGCCGACGCCGCGGCCGGACAGGTCGGTGGTCTTTTCCGCCGTGGAGAATCCAGGCAGGAAGATGAGCTCATAGATTTCCGCGTCGGACAGAACGTCGTTCGGGCCCACCAGGCCGCGGTCGCGCGCCTTGGCGAGTATTCGCGACTTGTCGAGACCGCCGCCGTCGTCGCTGACCTCCACGGCGATGTTGCCGCCGCGATGGCTGGCGTCGAGGTGCACGGTGCCTGCGGCGCTCTTACCCGCGGCGGCGCGCTTCTCCGGCGGCTCGATGCCATGGTCGATGCAGTTGCGCACAAGGTGCACGAGCGGGTCGCCGATCTTCTCCAGGACCGTCTTGTCGAGCTCGGTCTGCTCGCCCGAGAACTTCAGCTCGATCTGCTTGCCGAGGCGATGCGCCATATCGCGAACCATGCGGGGAAAGCGGCTGAATACGAAACTGATCGGCAGCATGCGCACGCGCATGACGCTTTCCTGCAGCTCGCGCATGTTGCGCTCGAGCTGGTCCAGGCCGGCGCGCAGCTGCTCGGCCTGCGGACCATCGAATCGCCCACCGAGCTGGCTGAGCATCGCCTGGGTGATCACCAGCTCCCCGACGGTATTCATCAACTCATCGATCTTCTCGACGCTGACGCGTATGGAGCCGGAGTCGCCGAGCGCACTCGGCGTCGATTCCGGCTTTGCGGGCGCCTCGACTACGGGCGTCGAGGCGGGCGCAGCCGGTGCGTCGTCCCGCGCGGGCGTGGGATTTGGCGCCGCGGCGGGCACAGGGGCGCACCCGGGGTGCTCGGCCGGGGCGCGTTGGATGAGGAGCTCGCAGTCCCCTTCTGCCCAATCGAAGACCTGACGGATCTGCTCCTCGGAGATTCGGCCGTTGACCTCGAGCGTCCAGGCGAGATGGCAGTCCTGCGGTTGAATGTCTGCGAGCGACGGCAGGTTCTGTGCATCGATTTGCACACGGACCTCGGCAAGTCCGCCGAGTTCGCGGAACAGGCGCAGCGGATCGTTGCCGCGCGCGAGCAATTCGCGGTAGGGACGGAAGCGGACCTGCCAGCACGACGGGGTGTCGTCCTCGGCGCACGGCGTCGCCGGAGCTTCCCTGGCGGGAGCGGCGAGCGGCGTGTTCTTGCGGGCAATGACCACCTCCAGATCGAACTGCAGGTCCGAGACAAGCTGGGCATCGATGGGCCGGGTGGCCTGAACCGAACGCAGCATCGCGCGCAGCACATCGACCGATTTCAACAGGAGATCGGATACTTCGGGGGTGACCTGCATCGTGCCGCTGCGCAACTCATCGAGCAGCGTCTCGAGACTATGGGTGAACGAGGCGATCTCGCTGAAGCCGAAAGTCGCGCTGCCGCCTTTGATCGAGTGCGCGACGCGGAAGATGGTATTGATGAGCTCAGGCTCGGGCGCGCCGACGTCGAGTTTCAGAAGCGCCGCTTCCATGGCATCGAGAGCCTCGAAGCTCTCTTCGAAGAAGGCGTCGTGGAACTGGGTCAGATCCACGGTCATGGCCCGGCTCCGTCGAGCTGAAGCATCGAGCTCATGCCGAGCAGGCGTACGGCCGCCGCCAGCGCCGGCGAGGGGGTTTGCCAGCGCACGGTCCGGCCGGCGAGACGCCGATCGCGAACGAACGCCGCGAGCAGCTGCAACGCGGCCGTGTCGACTCGCTGGACGCCCGCGGCGTCGAGGATCACCGGCTGTGGATAAGCGGCGAGCGCGCACAGCGCATCTTTCAGCCCGTCGGCCTCCGCCAGGGTGCAACAGTCCTGCAGCGTGAGCAAATCACGCCGTGCGGACCTGGCCCGGCTGCGCGCGCCAATGCGGCCCGAGCGGCCCCGCTCGGACTTGCGGGCCGGTTTGGATCGGGAGCGGACTTTCATAATCAGCGACGCTATCGGCCGGCGGCCAGCGACCTTGAGTAGAAGGACTAGGATGCTTGACGCAGTTCCCCCTGGGCTGGCCCGTGCAGCCGTCGTACGAGATCGGCCTCGGCTCGGGTCAGGCCACATCCCCCGGCGAGCTCATCGGCGCTGGCGCCGCTGCGCGCCAGGCGGATCGCGATCTGGTAGCCGGGCGCGGCGCGCGCGACCGACGCCGAGCGCGCCGCGGAATGCTCGAGCTGCTCGCCGAGCTGCCGCACCTGCTGATCGGTCGAGTCCAATCGAGCGAAGATCTGGGTGAGCTGCTCGAGCAGCGCCAGATTCTGAACCCGCATCTGCTCGCTCTGGCGCTGCGCTGCGCGGCGCCAGCCGGTGAAGGTCACGGCGGCCAGTGCGAATGAGAACACCAGAAAGACCGCCCTTCCCATGATGAGCAGGAAGTCGATGTTCGACAGATTCGTGAGGCTCATGGCCGCGGCTCCTGTGAAGTCGATCACGCAACGTGGCGCGCCGTCGGCGCGGCGGCGGAAATCCGTCGCCAGGTCGGGCGGCCTCCCCGGGAGTTTGCAGCTTCCGTGCCAGCCGGATCGGCCGGGGCGATGTCATCGGCGCCGCGCCGCGGCAACGGGCCGCGATGGAGGAATGTGCGCACCGGGAAGATCACGGCCGTCGCCGGGCAGCCACGCCGGATCGGTGTGTTGCACGAGTCTGGAGGAGAGGATGACCACCACAACGCGCCGATTTGCGGCACGGCCGGCGGCGGTGGCATTGCTCGCGATCGGCTTCTGATCGCCGAAGCCAATCACCGCGAGCCGCTTCGGCGCGACGCCGCGCACCGAGAGCACGTGCACGACGCTGCCGGCCCGTGCCGCGGAGAGCTCCCAGTTCGAGGCGAACTGCACAGTGCGGATCGGTACGTTGTCCGTGAATCCTTCGACGCGCACGGGGTTGGGAAAGCCGCGGAGGACGCCGGCCAAGCGCCTGATCGCCGCGATCGCGGCGGAAGAGAGTCGGGCGCTGCCGCTCGGGAAGAGGATGTCGCTGCGAAATCTGACTTCGAGCATGCCTGGTTTGCGGCTCAGTTCGACCACGTGCGCGCGCATCAGCGCGCGCATCGCGCGCTCGACGCCGGCCGTGACCTGACCGAGCGTCGGACCGCTCTTGATCGGCGAGCTGTGCGGCGGCATGCGCATTTCTGTTGACATCGTCGAAGCGGGCGCGAGACGGGTGGTGGGCTGCTGCGTCAGGAGGCGCTGCTGCACGGTGTTCAAGCGGATGCCGGCGCGGTTGCCCGGTGTCTTGCGCCCCACCGCGATGGGATCGGCGGAACGCGGCTGGCCGCGGAACGCCGCATACAGGGAGTTCGACAGCACACGGTACTTGCCGGCGTTGACCGATGAGATCGAATACATCACGACGAAGAACGCGAGCAGCAGGGTGAGCAGATCGCCGTAGGGGATCGCCCAGCGCTCGTGATTGGATTCCTCCTCGTGGCGTCGCAGCCTGCGCATAGGGCTAACCGAACCGGATCACGAAGCGCGAGAGCGCTTCGGCGGGACAGGACCGAAACCGGCGATTTTCCCGGTCGAGGAGCGACAGGATGTCTGCCCGCGAGCCCCGCTGGGTGCGCCGCACGCGGACAACGCGTGCATGGGGATGTAAATCGGGGATTTGCGCCCAGCGAGGCTCTCGGCGCGCAAAGGGCTCACGGCGGGCCGGGCAGCTCGGCTCGCGGCGGCGATCCGCCGCGGGGATATCGGATCGTTCGTGCATGATGCGCACCTAGTGAAGGTATCCCTGCAGCTTGGTCTCGATGGCGCGCGGGTTCTCTCCCTGCGCGATGCCGAGCATGCCGTCGATGACCATCTCGCGGAATTGCGTCTGACGGTGAATGATGCCCTTGAGTTTGGCCGCCACCGGCAGAAAAAACAGGTTGGCGAAGCTTATGCCGTACACGGTGGCCGTGAATGCCGCCGCGATGCCGTGGCCGAGGCGGTTCGGGTCGGTCAGATTCTGCAGCACGGCCATCAGGCCGAGCACTGCGCCGATGATGCCGAGGGTCGGCGCGTACGTGCCGGCGCTTTCGAACACCTTCGCCGCGGCGATGTCGGCATGCTCGCGCATGTTGACGTCGACGTACAGGGAGTTGCTGATATTTTCCGGTTCCGTTCCGTCGACGACCATCTGCAGGGCCCGGCGGGTGAACTCGTCCGGCTCGCGCTCGATCAGCGGCTCGAGTCCGAGCAGTCCCTGTTTGCGCGCTGTGTTGCTCCAGCCGACGATTTTGGCGATGAGGTGATTGCCGTCGCGCGGCGGCGGGCGCATGACCCAGGGGAAGATGCCGAGCGCGCGGCGCATCACCGGCAGCGGCGTCTGCACGAGTATGGCGGCGATCGTGCCGCCGCCGACGACCACCAGGGCCTCGAGGGACACCAAGGCCATGACCCCGGCGCCGCGCAGCAGTGCGCCGACGAGCACGGCATTTACGGCGAGCACCAGTCCGACGATGCTCAGGATGTCCACCGATGCTCCTTACATGCCGAGACCCGACAGCAGCTCATCGACATCGGTCTGTGCCGAGGCGACTTCCCCGCGGGTGACACCGGGAACGACCGGGCCGTGTCCGGCGCCGGGGTTCTCGCCGAGGGTCGTATGCTCGACGATGTCACCGGAGAGCTGTGTCAGGCTTCCCAGAGTCTGTTCCAGCTCCTCCACCAACTTGATGACGCTGCGGATGATCTGTCCGGTCAAATCCTGGTAGCCTTGGGCGAGCAGCACGTCGGCGAGATTGCGCCGGATCTGCTCGCAGTCGGCGCGGGCCGCGGGCAGAAACGCCTCGACGGTGCGCACCACGGGTAGAAAGGCCTCGATCGAGCGCGTCACGCCTTCGAAGCCGGCGGGCGCAGGCCGCTCGCGATAGGCGCTGAGCGCCTCGATCAGCGCGTTCGCCTCGCGCGCGACGCGGTCGGCGAGCGGACCGGAGCGCTCGACCAGGTCGAGGGTGCGATGCGCCGCATGGTCGGTCATGTTGATGACGTGGGAGAGCCGGGCGCGAGCACTGGGGATCTCGTGCTCGGCAAAGTCCGCCAGGCGCGACTCGATGCTGAAGCGCTCGAGCGCTTTCTGCAGGCCGCCGGTCAGTTTGCGAATCTCGCCGAGCATCCTCGGCTCGCGCATGTGCACGATATGATCGACGGCGGCGAAAAACGCCTCTTCGTCGGCCTTGCCGAAAGCCTCGCTCAGCGCCTCCACGTACGTGCCGTATTCGCGCTTCAACACGGTGAAATTAGTCATCGCGAGCTCACTTTCCGGCGGCGCCGAGGATCTTGTCGAGTTTTTCCTTCAACGTCTCGGCGGTGAATGGCTTGATGACGTAGCCGTTCACGCCGGCCTGTGCCGCCTCGACGATCTGCTCGCGCTTGGCTTCCGCCGTCAGCATCAGCACCGGCAGCTTGGCGAGACGCGCGTCGGCGCGCACCGCCTTGATCAGATCAAGTCCGGGCATGCCCGGCATGTTCCAGTCGGTGATCAGGCAGTCGAATTCGCCGGCCTGCAGCAACGGCAGGGCCGTTTTGCCGTCGTCGGCCTCCGTGACGTTCGGATAGCCGAGATCGTTCAGGAGATTCTTGATGATCCGCCGCATGGTTGAGAAATCGTCGACCACGAGAAATTTGAGATCTTTGCTCACTGACTGCCTCGCCTTGCTGTCCCGGCCCCCAGCGGACCTTCACGCCAATTGCCCAGTCGCGCCTTCAACCGCACCAGCGCCTGGCCGTGCAGCTGACAGGCGCGCGATTCGGTCACGCGCAGGACCGCGCCGATTTCCTTCAGGTTCAGCCCCTCGCCGTAATAAAGAGACATCACCAGCCTTTCACGCTCCGGCAGGCCGTCGATGGCTTCGGCCAGTGCCTGCTTGAATTCCCCGTCGGCGGTCTCGAGAAACGGGTCGGCTTCGCCTTCGATCGCCACCGCCGTATCGTCGAGTGTGGCCAGGCGGCAGCTCGCGGCGTCCTGCACGATCGAGTGATACTCCTCGAGCGTGACGCCGAGCTGGACGGCGATTTCCGTATCGCGCGCATCCCGCCCGGTGCTCCGCTCGACCTCCTGGACCGCGGCGGCCACGGCGCGCGCCTTGCGATGCACCGAGCGCGGCGCCCAGTCCAGCTTGCGCAACGCGTCGATCATCGCGCCGCGAATGCGGATACCGGCATAAGTCTCGAAGCTCGCGCCGCGGCCCGCGGCGTAATTCGAGGCCGCCTCGAGCAACCCCAGCATCCCGGCCTGCATCAAATCGTCGATCTCCACCGAGGGTGGCAAGCGTCCGGCGAGGTGGTAGGCGATGCGCTTGACCAGCTCCGCGTGCCGCGTCACCAGAGCGGCGGCATCGGGCGTTCCGGTCACGCTGCGCACCGCCGTATAGGCGCTTGCCGCGCTCATGGCACGACCGCCAGTTTCGCCGGCCCACGCCGCACCAGCCGCTCCACGAAGAACTCGATATTCCCGCGCGGACCAGACGGTACTGGCCATGTATCGGCCGCGTCCGCCAGTTTCTTGAATGCGCGCGCCGAGCTGCTCGCGGGATAAGCGTCACAGACTGGCCGCTGCTCGCGCACCGAGCGTTGCAGGTAGTCGTCCTCGGGAATCTCTCCGGCGTACTCGAGCACCACGTCGAGGAAGCGGGCGGTCACCCGCTCGAAGCGCTGGAACAGCTCCCGGCCCGCGCCTGGGCCACGCATGCGGTTGGCGAGCACGCGGAAGCGTGCGACGCCGTGAGTGCGGCTGAGCACTTTGATGAGCGCGTAGCCGTCGGTGAGCGAGGCCGGCTCGTCGCAAATGACGACCAGCACCTGTTGCGCAGCCTGGGCGAACTGCAACACACCGTGGGCGATGCCCGCGGCGGTATCGACGATCAGCGTCTCGAGCGGTTCGGCGAGGGAGCTGAAGGCGCGTACCAGTCCAAGATGCTCGGCGGTCCCCATGTTGGCCAGATCGGCGGCGCCGGAAGCGGCCGGTACGATCTGGAAGCCCTGTGGCGCCCGCACCAGCACCTCATCGAGCGTGCGCTCGCCGCTGAGCACGTGCGCGAGGGTGTAACGTGGCGAGAGCCCGAGGAATACATCGGCGTTGGCGAGTCCGAGATCGCCGTCGAGGAGCACGACGCGCTTGCGCTTGCCGAGCGCGGTGGCGAGATTGACCGCGACGCTCGTCTTACCCACGCCGCCCTTGCCCCCGGTGACCGCGATCACCTGCACGGGCTGCGCCAGGGCCCGCAGTTTCGCGTTGTTGATCAGGCTCAGTTCAGGTGTTTGCATGGGCGAGCTTTCCGAATCGTCGTCGCAGTAGATCTTCGTCCGCGGCCGCGCCGCTGGTCTTGGCGAGGCGTATGGCCTGAGTGACCAGCTCGAGCGCGCGGGCCGGACGCAGGTCCTCGGGGACCCGCTGGCCGTCGCTCACGTACGAGATGGGCAAGCGCGCGCGGATCAGCGCCGAGAGGGCGCCGCCGAGGCTGGCCGCCTCGTCCGTCTTGGTCAGCACGCAGGAGGCGGGCTTCACCGGCTTGAAGCGCTCGATGGTTTCCTCGAGCGCGCCGGCCTGCGTGCTTGCGGCCAGCACGAGCGCCAGCCCGAGCGCCGGTCCGCACGCGGCCAGGACGGCGAGGCGTGTCTCGAGTTGAGTGTCACGCACGCTGGTTCCGGGTGTGTCGATCAGTACGAGCCGGTGGCGCTCGAGGCGCGTGAGTAGCTCCGGTAGTGCCTCGAAGCGCTCCGGCACGTGCACCGGCACGCCGAGCAGCTGACCGAGCGCGTGCATTTGATCCTGGGCGCCGATACGTACGGTGTCGGAGGCGACGAGCGCCAACTCCTTCGGGCCGTGACGTAGCATCCAGCGCACCGCGAGCTTTGCGAGCACGGTGGTCTTGCCGACACCGGTGGCGCCGACGAAGGCGACGCGGCCGCCGTCGTTGAGCCAACAGTCGCCGGTGACCTGCAGATATTGCGACAGGCCCGCGACGGCGAACCGGCGGCCTTGGCGCAGGTCTACGTCGGCCGGAAGCTGGCCGATGAGGTGATCGGCCAGATCCTGGGCGACGCCGATCTCCGACAGCTCGCACAGCAGCTCGGTGTGTACGGGATTGCGGCGCGAGCGCTCGTTCCACGCGAGCTGCGCAAGCTGCGTCTCGAGGATCCGGCGCAGGGTCTTCAGCTCATGGCCCATCGCCTCGGCCGAGGGCGCCTGTGCGGGAATTGACAACGAATCCGCGCCGTGATCGGCGCCGCCGCTCGGGAGCACGGCCTCGGCCGGTGCGACGTCCTCGAGCCGTCTGGCGTCGAAGTCGACCGCAGCGGTTACTTCCACGCCGTTCGGACCGCGGCGCGAGGAAAGTATCACGGCATCCTCGCCGAGCTGCTCGCGGATCGCGCGCAGCGCATGGCGCATCTCGGCAGCGGTGTGTCGTACGATCTTCATGGGCTACCTGCCGACCGCGGTAACGACGCGGACCTTGCGGTTGTCGGGTATTTCGTTCCAGGCCAGCACATGCAGCGCCGGCAGTGCGGGACGCAGGAATTTGGCCATGGCGGCGCGCAGCGGCGGCGGCACCAGCAGCACCGGCGCCGCGCCGCCGCCTTCCTGACGCTGGGCGGCGTCTCCGACGCGTTGTTGTAGTCGCTCGGCGAGTCCCGGCTCGAGTCCGGCGCCGGCGCTGCTGGCGGTCAACGAGCCCTGCAGCAGCCGTTCCAGTTCCGGCTCGAAGGTAATGACGGGCAGCTCCGCCGAGACGCCGGCGATTTCCTGCACGATCTGCCGGCCGAGCGCGACGCGCACCAGCGGCAGAAGCAGGGCGGGATCCTGGGTCTTCGGAGCATGCTCGGCGAGTGTTTCCATGATGGCGCGCATGTTGCGGATGGGAATGCGTTCGGAGAGAAGTCCTTGCAATACGCGTACCAGAACGGCCAGCGGCACGACGCGCGGTACGAGGTCTTCGACGAGCTTCGGCGCGCTCTTGCCAAGGGTATTGAGCAGCTGTTGCACTTCTTCATGGCCGAGAATCTCTTGGGCATGCGATTGCAGGATGAACGAGAGGTGCGTGGCGATCACCGTGCTCGGATCGACGACGGTGTAGCCCAGTGCCTGGGCGTGATCGCGGTTGCCCGGCTCGATCCAGACGGCCTCCATGCCGAAGGCCGGATCCTGCGTCGCCACGCCTTGCAGGGGTCCGAATACCCTGCCGGCGTTGATGGCGAGCTCCTTGTCCGGATATACGGTGCTCTCGCCGATGGGCACGCCGCTGAGATTGATGCGGTACACGTTCGGCGGGAGATCGAGATTGTCGCGGATGTGCACCGCGGGCAGCAGGAAGCCGAGTTCCTGAGAGATCTTGCGGCGCACGCCGCGCACCCGGGCCAGCAGATCCGCGCCCTGGCCCTTGCTGTCCACCAGGGAGACCAGGCGATAGCCGACTTCGAGACCGACCGGATCGACCGGTTTGACATCCTCCCAGGACAGATCGCGC
>JAJZZR010000491.1 GCA_021797465.1 Pseudomonadota bacterium
TGGGGACCGCCGCGCGACGCAGGCCCGACGAGTCAGCCGACGCGCTGCGATTGGCCACGTGCGGCGCGCGCCGCACGGTTGAACACAGGAACGTCCAGCCGTGAGTTGCGACGCAACGGCGCAGGACGGCAAGCATTACGTTCCGCGTTGGACAGCACCCGGCGGGGAATGCCCACCCCTCGGGCTGGTAAGTGCCGGACCCGCCCGGATCGAGCGTTCACTCGCACAAGCAGGCGATTCCCGCGCGGCGGGCACCACAGTGAGCAGAGCGAATATACCCGGCCGGTACTGCCAACTCGTCCTAGGCAGCGGCGCGCCGGTACTGGCGAACGGACCGCGCCTGCAGCTGTGCTTGCCGCCGGCGCGCCTGTTGACAGTGTGAGTGATAAGTCGGATCGCGGCAGCTTCTGGTTCCGTCACAATAACGCATGTTGTTCCACCATTGCAGGGAGTTCGTACCGTGAATACCGCATTTCACGACCTCCGTAGCACGAGTATGTTCCGGCCCGCTCAGCGCCGGAGCAGTCAGGCCCGCTGGGAACTTGCACCTGTTTTTCTGTCATTCTTCTTTCTCCAAGGATGCGGCGCGGGCAGCTCGAGCGTACGCCCGTCGCCGTCGACCGTGCCATTGTCGGTTACGACCGCCTCACTTGCCGGCGCGACCGTCAATACCGCATACAGCGCAAGTCTTGCTGCCACCGGCGGAAGCGGCGGCGGATATAGCTGGACGGTTTCCTCTGGGTCACTGCCGGCGGGACTTGCGCTCGCTACCGGCGGGGCCATCAGCGGTACGCCTTCAACGGCCGGTACCTTTGCCTTCACCGTAAAAGTGACCGACTCCGCATCCGATACGGCAACGGCGAGCCTCAGTATCGCAGTTGCGAGCGCAGCGACTTCCGGACCCCTCTCGAGCTACACGCTCACTGGGGATACCTCGCCTGTGCACGACCCGAGCATCATCCGCGCCGGGTCCACCTATTACGTATTCTCAACCGACCATGGCCCCCAAACCGGACACATTCCCATCCGTTGCTCCACGGATGAAGTCGCATGGACCGCCTGCGGCTATGTATTTTCATCGCTCCCCGCGTGGGTCGCCGCCGCAGTGCCCGACGCAACGACAATTTGGGCACCCGATATCTCATATTTCAACGGCCTGTATCACGTGTATTACGCCGTATCCACCTTTGGCTCCCAGGTCTCGGCGATTGGCTTGGCGACAAATACGACGCTTGATGAGAATTCGCCGAATTATCAATGGGTCGACCAGGGAATGGTTCTGCAATCCACCACAGGCGATGATTTCAACGCGATCGATCCGAATATTTTGGTCGACTCGAACGGTTCTGTCTGGCTCCAGTACGGTAGTTTCTGGGACGGCATATTCCAACAGCAGATAGACCCAAGTACCGGAAAGATCGTGGCCGGCGGCCCGATCTATCATCTGGCAGAACGCGCCGCGAACGTGCCAAATGACCCCATCGAAGGCTCGTCCCTGGTGCAGGCCGGCAATTACTATTACTTGTTCGTTTCCTGGGACTATTGCTGCGAGGCCGATCCCGCACAAAGCAACTACAAGATAGTTGTCGGCCGCGGCACCAGCGCACATGGCCCGTTTTATGATGAAACCGGTAGTAACATGTTATACGGTGGCGGCACAATTCTGCTGCAGGGAAACTCCACCTGGGGCGCGCCTGGCGGACAAACGGCATATATCGATCCCACGAATGGCGATTTGATAGTCTTCCACGCGCTAGATCTGCAGCAAAATGGGCTCGACTATTTATTCGTACGTTCCTTGTCTTTCGCTAGCGGGTGGCCGGTCATCGGCAATTCTCCGTAGCACCCGTGCATCCGCAAAGATGCAACGCAAAGCGCATGGCGTACTGCCGCCTTTCGGCCCCGAGGGCGGCGAACCCCCCGCCCAGGCCGAAATCGACGAAATCCACCTGGTCATGCTCTTGGCACCGCCGCACTGTAAGGACGATCAGCAATGTCGGCCGTCTGCTCTGCGCGCACGAAGGGGGGTGAGTCGCTCGGGTCGGGGTGAACCGGCTCGGGCGGCGCTATGGCAGCAGCCGAGGCAATGGGATCGATGAGCACATCCGCCAGTTGCCCTTACCGGGCACTTACGGCGGACGAGAGAGTCCGGCGTATTCGCCTAAATCTTTGAATTATTGGAGCGGGAAACGAGGCTCGAACTCGCGACCTCAACCTTGGCAAGGTTGCGCTCTACCAACTGAGCTATTCCCGCTCGCGAGGGGGAGCCGGCATTTTAGGGAACGGCGGGGCGAAGTCAATCCGCGCGGTCACCGCTTGAGCTCGGGCCAGGCAGCCCGCAGGTAGGTCACCATGGAAACCAGTGTGGCCGCGGCCGCGAGTTCGATGAGCATCACACCGGTGGAATAGATCGGTACTCCGGCCAGCCGGTGGTGGTAGAGCATCATGGACAGCCCCACGATCTGCAGCACCGTCTTGACCTTGCCGAGCTGGGAAACCGCGACCTTGCGCCGCTCGCCGATCTCGGCCATCCACTCGCGCAGCGCCGAAATCGTAATCTCCCGCCCGATGATCACCACGGCGGTGAGCACGATCAGAGCGCGGGTATCCTGGCTCACGAGCAATACCAGTGCCACCGCCACGATCAGCTTGTCCGCCACCGGGTCGAGAAATGCGCCCAGGCGAGAGGTCTGCCCGAGCCGCCGGGCGAAATACCCGTCCAGCGAATCCGTGATGCCCGCGGCGGCAAACAGCAGCCCCGCAGCCGGATCCGCCCAGGGATACGGCATGTAAAAGAGCAGCACGATGAGCGGGATCGCCCCGATGCGCAGCCAAGTCAGTGTGTTCGGCACATTCCAGGGCATGCGAGTCTCAAGATCCTGGATGCAGGTGATCATAAAGGGTACGCGCCAGAGTTGCTCCCACTCCTTCGACCTGCTGCAAATCCGCCACGCCGGCACGCAGCACCCCCTGCAGCCCCCCGAAGTGCATCAGCAAGGCCCGCCGCTTGGCCGGACCCAGGCCCGGAACGCTCTCCAGAACCGATTCCGTATAGCGGCGTGCGCGCTTGCGACGATGGCCCGTTATGGCAAATCGATGGGCCTCGTCCCGGATACGCTGAATGAGCCGAGATGCTGGCGAATGCGCTTCCGGAATGCGCGCCACACCTTCCCCATACAAGTATAGACGCTCCTGCCCCGGACGCCGATCCGGCCCTTTGGCGACGCCGACCAGCGTGATGCCAACCACATCGAGCGCCTCGAGCTCCGTGTGCACGCCCTCGATCTGGCCCAATCCACCGTCGATCAGCAGCAGATCGGGACGCGGCACTTCTTCGTTGCGCACCCGCGTATAGCGGCGCTTGAGCGCCTGGCGCAGCGCGCCATAGTCATCGCCCGGCGTGATGCCGCTGATGTTGAACCGGCGATACTCCTTCTTCAGCGGTCCCTCGGGGCCGAATACCACGCACGAGGCCACCGTGCCCTCACCGCTCGTGTGGCTGATGTCGAAGCACTCCATGCGCGCAGGGGGCGCCGGCAGCTCGAGTTCCGCGGCGAGCGCCGCCAGCATCTCCTCCATGCCCTGGCGCCGAGCCAGGCGCATGCGCAACGCCTGCTCGGCGTTCTCGCGCGCCAGCTGCACCCACCGGACGGTGAGGCCCCGCGCCGGAAAGCGTACCGTCACCGTGTGGCCCGCGCGCGCCCCGAGCGCCTCGCCGAGCGCCTCGGCGTCCTGCAGACGCCGCCCCACCAACACCTCGGCCGGCGGATCGTGCTGGGCGTAGTACTGCATCAGAAACGACGACAGCGCTTCTTCCGGCTCCGCGAGCGCGGCGCGAGGGAAACTGCTGGTGGTACCGAGATTGCGCCCGCCGCGCACCAGCATCGCGCTGACGGCGTACTCGCCCGGCTCCCCGACGATCTCGAACACATCGGCGTCGCACTCCTGCTCGGCGGTGACGACCTGCTGAGCCTGAGTCTCACGCAGCGCCGCGAGCTGATCGCGCAGCTGTGCGGCACGCTCATATTCTTGTCGGTCAGCCGCCTGGCGCATCCGTCCGGCGAGCAATTGGTTGACCTCTTCGCTGCGCCCCTCGAGCACCTTCACCGCCGCCTCGATGTCCTGCGCATACGCCTCCCGCCCGATCAGGCCGACGCACGGCGCCGAGCAGCGGCCGATCTGGTGCTGCAGGCACGGCCGGCTGCGGTGGGCAAAGAAGCTGTCGCGGCAGTTGCGGATCCGAAACAGCTTCTGCAGCTGATTGAGCGTCTTGCGCACCGCGGCGCTGCTCGGAAAGGGCCCAAAGTAGCGCGCCCCGGAGGTCCGGGCGCCGCGGTACAACGACAACCGCGGGAAGGGGTGGTCGATGCCGAGCAGGATGTAGGGGTAGCTCTTGTCGTCGCGCAGGACCACGTTGAAGCGCGGCCGATGCGCCTTGATCAGGTTATACTCCAGCAGCAGCGCCTCGGTCTCCGAGTGCGTGACCGTCACCTCCATGTCCGCGATCTGCTGCACCAGCGCCTGAACCTTCGGGCTAACGTTGCTCGCCGTGAAATAGCTGCCCACGCGGTCCCTCAGGCTCCTCGCCTTACCAACGTACAGCAGCTCGTGGCCGCGGTCGAACATGCGGTAGATACCGGGCCGGCGCGGCAGTGCGGCCACGAATGCCTTGGGATCGAACGCGGTGCTCACTCCGGCATTTTAAGCGTCCACGAGTTCACAGGCACGCGTCACCACCTGGCGGAACATCGGCTCGGTCAGCCGCCCGGTCGAGGTGTTGTAGCGGCTGCAATGGTACGAATCGATGAGCGTGCGACCGTCCTCGAGCGCATGCTCGCGTCCGTGTCCGAACGGGAAGGCCGATCGCTTCAAGCCGCTCGCCCGCAGGAACGCCTCGTGCGCGACACGCCCGAGCGCGAGCACCACCCTGACCCGCTTGAGCCGACCGAGCTCCGCGTGCAGGTAGGTGTTGCAGGTGCGGATCTCCTCGGCCGTGGGCTTGTTCTGCGGCGGGACGCATTTGACCGAATTTACGATGCGCGTCCGGCGCAGCTGCAAACCATCCTCGCGCGTAACCGAGACGGGCCGGGTCGCGAGCCCGGCCGCGTGCAGCGTGCGATACAGCAGGATGCCCGCGTAGTCGCCGGTGAACGGCCGCCCGGAGCGGTTCGCCCCGTGCATCCCCGGTGCGAGTCCGACGATCAGAATGCGCGGCTGAGCGGCCCCGAAAGACGGCACCGGACGCGCCCAGTAGTCCGGATAGCGTGCGCGCGTCTCGCGCAGGAATCCGGCAAGACGCTGACAGCGGACGCAGTCCGGGTCGTAGAGCGCCCTATCAGTCATCCATGTGACGGATGATGGCGGTGGCGAAGCCCGAGCAACTCATGAGCGTCGCGCCGGGAATGAGTCGCTGCAGGTCCTCCGCAATGTTTTTCCGTGCCGCGAGCTCGCGCTTGGGCATCTTGATGGCCTCGCGCAGCCGCGCCAGATCGTAGGTGAGCTCCTTGTGGGCGATGGTATCGCCGACCCCCTTGATGATGAGATCGGCCGCTTCGCTCCACCCGAGGTAGCGCAACATCATCTCCGCCGACAGAATCAACGAGCCGGGGTTGACGCGATCCTTGCCCGCGAAGCCCGGCGCCGTGCCATGCGTGGCCTCGAACACGGCCAACCCGTCACCGATATTGCCCCCCGGCGCGATGCCGATGCCCCCGACTTGTGCGGCAAGCGCGTCGGAGACGTAATCGCCGTTGAGGTTGAGCGTGGCGATGACATCGTATTCCTCCGGCCGCAACAGCACCTGCTGCAAAAAATTATCGGCGATCACGTCCTTGATGACGATGTCCTTGCCGGTGAGGGGATTGGCGAAACTCAGCCAGGGCCCGCCGTCGATCTCCGTGGCGCCGAACTCCTCCTTGGCGAGCTGATAGCCCCAGCTGCGGAACGCCCCCTCCGTGAACTTCATGATGTTTCCCTTGTGCACCAGCGTCACCGAAACCCGATCGTTGTCGATCGCGTACCGGATAGCCTTGCGGATCAGGCGCTGGCTGCCCTCCTTCGAGACCGGCTTGATGCCGATCGCGGAGCTGGCCGGGAAGCGGATGCCGGTGACACCGAACTCCTTCTGCAGGAAGGCGATGAGCTTGTGCACCTCGGCCGAGCCCGCCGGCCACTCGATGCCGGCGTAGATATCCTCGGTGTTCTCCCGGAAGATGACCATGTCGGTCAGGCTCGCATCCGCCATTGGGCTGGCGACACCCGGGAAGTAACGAATCGGGCGCACGCAGGCATACAGGTCGAGACTCTGGCGCATCGCCACGTTCAGCGAGCGGATGCCCCCGCCGATAGGCGTGCCGAGCGGCCCCTTGATCGAGACGACATAGTCGCGCAGCGCGTGCAGCGTTTCCTCGGGAAACCATTGCCCGTAGCGCGCATTCGCCTTCTCGCCGCAGAATACCTCCATCCAGTGGATCCGCCGGCGATCACCGTATGCCTTGCGCACCGCGGCGTCCACGACCCGTAACATCGCCGGCGTGACATCCACGCCGATGCCGTCGCCTTCGATATACGGAATGATGGGCTCGTCCGGAACGCTGAGCGTCTGATCCGGGTGGATCAGAATCTTCTTGCCGGCGCCCGGAGGGGTGATGTGCTCGTAGTGCATCCGGGCATTGTACCGGCATTCGCGCCGGCCGATCTCGAAACCCGGATTACCGGGCCGCGGGACCGTCCCGGCGTCCCGCCTATTATGCGCCCGCCCGCCGACGGTTCTGACTGCGCTCGGCGATCAGTATGGCCAGCTCCAGCGCCTGCTCGTGATTCAGCCGCGGGTCGACCGTGGAGCGATAGGCCCGTTGCAGATCCCCGTCAGTCAAGCCGCGTGCCCCGCCGGTGCACTCGGTGACATCATCGCCGGTGAGCTCGATGTGCACACCGCCCAGACGCGAGCCGTGCTCCGCATGGATGCGGAAAGCGAGATCGACTTCCTGGAGAATGTTCTCGAACCGCCGGGTCTTCAGGCCTCCGGTGCTCGTCTCGGTGTTGCCGTGCATCGGGTCGCACACCCACAGCACCGACTGACCGGTCTGACGCACCGCTTCGATCATCTTAGGTAGCGATTTCTCGATGTCCTTGACGCCGAATCGATGGATCAGCGTGAGTCGACCCGGCTGATCCTGGGGATTGAGCGCGGCAATCAGGCCCTGCAGCCACGCATCGTCCATCGCCGGACCGATCTTCACCCCGATGGGGTTGGCGATGCCGCGGAAGTACTCGACATGCGCCCCATCGAGCTTCGCGGTGCGCATCCCGACCCAGGGCATGTGTGTCGAAAGATTGTACCAGCGGTTCTGGCGCGGAATGAAGCGCGTCTGCGCCTGCTCGTACAACAGGTGCAGCCCTTCGTGGCACGCGTAGAAATCCACGTGCGTCGCCTCGTGCACACCACGGCCGCTGATCCCCTCGAAGAAATCGAGCGCGTCCTCGATCGAACGAACGATCCCCTGATAGGCGTCCTTCAGGGGCGCGTGCTTGACGAACCCGAGGTCCCAGTACTCCGGGTGGTGCAGATCCGCGAAACCCCCATCGACCAGGGCGCGTACGAAATTCAGCGTCAACGCCGCGCGCTCGTAGCCCCGCAGCAGCAGCTGCGGGTCGGCACGGCGCGCCTCCGGCGTGAATTCGGGCCGATTGACCAGATCGCCCCGGAAGCTCGGCAGCGTCACCCCATCGCGCGTCTCGGCGTCCGCCGAGCGGGGCTTGGCGTACTGTCCGGCCATGCGCCCGACGCGAATGATGGGCTTCTTCAGCCCATGAAGCAGCACGAGACTCATCTGCAGCAGGATCTTGAGCTTCTTGGCGATCAGATCCGACTCGCACTCGGCGAAGGTCTCGGCACAGTCGCCGCCCTGCAGCAGAAACGCCTGGCCACGCTGGGCGGCCGCCAGACGCTCGCGCAGCGCCTCGATTTCCCACGAGACGACGATCGGCGGCAGCCGTGAAAGCTCGGCCACAACCCGCTCGAGAGCGGCCGGATCATCGTAGGCCGGCTGCTGCAGAGCCGGTTTGGCATGCCAGCTGGCGGGGTGCCAGGCTGTGGTCTCTGTGGCGCGCATAGGGAAAGCGATGCTAGCACGGACTGGCGTCAATCGCCCCGCCAGTAGAGAATTCTGCCATTACTCTTAATGGGGGGTGCTCCATGCACCGCGTATTGATTCTCGGCGCCGGCAAGATCGGCGCGCTCATCTCGGGACTGCTGGCCGGCTCGGGAGCCTACCTCGTCGACTTGGCGGATCAAGACGGATCCGTGGCCGAAGCCGTGGTCAAGGCGCACGGCCTCAAGGGCATGAAGGCCCATCCTCTCGATGCCAAAAATCCCGAGACCCTCGCGCACCATCTGGCCGGGCACCCGGTCGATGCGGTGATCTCGAGTCTGCCCTTTCACTGCAACGTCGCGGTTGCGGAAGCGGCGCGCCGCGCGGGCGTGCACTACTTCGATCTCACAGAAGACGTGGAAGTCACTCGAGCCGTCCGCGCCATCGCGGTGGACGCCGACCGGGCATTCGTGCCGCAATGCGGCCTGGCGCCCGGGTTCATCAGCATCGCCGCGGCGGAGCTGATCACCCACTTCGAATCGCTGCGCGCGGTGAAGCTGCGCGTCGGCGCCCTGCCCCAGCATCCCAACAACGTGCTCAAGTACTCCCTCACGTGGTCGACGGAGGGACTGATCAACGAATACGGCAACCCGTGCCAAGCCATCGTCGAGGGTCAGACCGTGGACGTCGCCCCGCTCGAGGGTCTGGAGGAGATCGAGATCGACGGCACACTGTACGAGGCATTCAACACCTCCGGCGGACTCGGCTCGCTGGCCGAGACCCGCGGCGTGCGCGCCGAGTCGATGAACTACAAGACCATCCGCTATCCGGGCCACTGCGATCAGATGCGCCTGCTGATGAACGACCTGAAGCTCAACCAGGATCGGGACACCCTCAAGCGCATTCTCGAGAATGCGGTGCCGCAGACGCTCCAGGACGTGGTCATCGTCTACGTGGCGGTCACCGGCATGCAGGATGGGCAGCTGCGCGAAGAGAACTACGTCAACAAGATCTACCCACAGCTGATCGCCGAGCGGCTCTGGTCGGCCATTCAAGTCACCACCGCGGCCGGCATCACGGCGGTGGTCGACCTGGTGCTGGAGCACCCGGAGCGCTACCGCGGGTTCATCGCCCAGGAACAGTTCCGCCTCACCGACATCCTGGCCAACCGCTTCGGACGCTACTACGCCAGCGGCGGCAACAAGGACGTCTCGGGCGAGGTGATCGTGGCCGGCAAGACCGGCCGCCAGCGCACGAACAAGGCGGCCTGAGCGATGGGCGCACAGATCGATATCCGGGCCCTTCTGCAGCGGCTCGAGCTCGAGGCGGTCAATCCCGGGGTCTGCTCGGGCCGCGGAGCGTGGCGTGGCGATGGACCGCTGCTCGAGGTGCACAATCCCGCCACAGGCGAGCGCATCGCCGCGGTTCGCACCGCGGCGGCCGCGGATTACGCGGTGCTGATGCATTCGGCGATCGACACCGCCGCGGCGTGGCGGATCGTTCCCGCCCCGAAACGAGGCGAGGCCGTACGCCTGATCGGCGAGGCACTGCGTACGGTCAAGGACGACCTCGGCGCGCTGGTCTCCCTTGAGAACGGCAAGATCCTCGCCGAGGGGCGCGGTGAAGTGCAGGAGATGATCGACATCGCCGACTTCGCCGTCGGCCAGTCGCGCATGCTCTATGGCCTGACCATGCACTCCGAGCGCCCGGGCCATCGCATGTACGAGCAGTGGCAGCCGCTCGGGGTTGTCGGCATCATCTCAGCATTCAACTTCCCGGTCGCGGTATGGTCTTGGAACGCCTTTCTCGCCGCGATCTGCGGCAACGTGTCGGTCTGGAAGCCCTCGCCCAAGACCCCGCTCACAGCGATCGCCGTGCAAAAGCTCGTCAACCGGGTGCTCGAGACTCACGACCTCCCGCCGATCTTCCAGATGTTCATCGACGCCGGTGCGGAACTCGCCTCGCGCTTCGTCGAGGACCGCCGCGTCGCCTTGGTCTCATTCACTGGCTCGACCGCCGTCGGCCGTAAGGTCGGGGAACGCGTGGCCGCTCGCCTCGGCAAGAGTCTGCTCGAGCTCGGCGGCAACAATGCCATCATCGTCGACGAATCCGCGAGCCTCGAGCTCGCTGTCCCGGCGATCGTGTTCGGCGCGGTCGGCACCGCCGGCCAGCGTTGCACCACGACTCGCCGCGTGTTCGCGCATCGGGCCATCGCGGCGGACCTGGAGCGCCGTCTCGTCAACGTCTACCGTCAAGTCAGGATCGGTGATCCACTGGATCCGACCACACTCATGGGACCGCTGATCGATGCGGGGGCGGTCGAGCGCTTCGCCGCCGCGGTGGCCGCGGCTCGGGCAGCGGGGGCAGAGGTGCTCGCCGGCGGCAAGGTGCTCGAGCGCCCCGGGCACTTCGTGGAGCCGACGCTGATCCGCGCGCGCAACGACTGGCAGATCGTACAGAACGAGACGTTCGCGCCCATTCTCTACCTCATTCCCGTCGACTCGCTCGAGGCGGCGATCGCCCAGCAGAACGACAGTCACTACGGCCTGTCCTCGGCGCTGTTCACCGAGCGCCTGCGGGCCGCGGAGACGTTTCTTTCCGCCGGCGGCAGCGATTGCGGCATCGCCAACGTCAACATCGGCACCTCGGGAGCCGAGATCGGCGGCGCTTTCGGCGGCGAAAAGGACACCGGCGGAGGCCGGGAATCGGGCTCCGATGCCTGGAAGGCCTATATGCGCCGGCAGACCAACACCATCAACTGGAGCGGCGCGCTGCCGCTGGCGCAGGGGCTCAAGTTCGAGCTTTAGGGGCAGTATCGCCCGGCACGCTCAGCGTCTCGCGCATCCTGATCGGCTCCTCGGCCACCGTGACCGTCCACACGGCAACCCGGCCGCCGGCCGGACTGATGCGAGCGACCCTGCCGCATGCCACCGCATTGGCCGCCGGATCGACCTCGATGCCGGCCCAGCGCAGACCCGCGAGAGCGCGGGCGCGCGCCTGCGGCATGTGCTCGCCCACGCCGCCGCCGAGCATAGCCTTGATGTGATTGGGCGCCGGCGCCACGGTCAGCAGCGGGTTGTCACGCGGATAACTCTGCCGACAGATAATTCGCCGCCCGCCGGTACGCATCCATTCGCCGCAATTCATCAGTCGGCAGTGGACCACTGACCGGTCGATCGCTCTCGGCGGACATCATCGACTCCCGTGACGGGCCGCCTGCCCGTCCGCGTCGCAACGTAGCGCGCCGCCATTGTAAATACGCGGTTCCCGAGATGCACGGCGGATCAGCGAATTGACCGACCCGCGCCGCGCCCGTACGATGTCGCCACTCTCGCACGAGGGCTACGATGCACGGCACCTCGCACGGCGACCGGCAGATCCTCAGACACATCGCGCGCGTCGCCATGATCGAGCGTGGTCTGCAACCGGATTTTCCAGCCGCCGCTATGCGCCAGGCCGCCGCCCTGAGCGAACCGCCACGCGGCGCGCTCGTGGCCGCGGTGCGCGATCTGCGCGATCTGCGCGAACTGCCCTGGGTCTCGATCGACAACGACGAATCGCGCGATCTGGATCAACTCACCGCCGCGGAAGCGCTCGCCGGCGGTGAAGTGCGCGTGCGGGTTGCGATTGCCGACGTCGATGCGCTGGTCGCTCCCGACAGCCCGATCGACGCGCACGCGCGCCACAACACGACGTCCGTCTATACGGCCGCACGCATCTTTCCCATGCTTCCCGAGCGACTATCGACCGACCTCACGTCCCTGGGCGAGCGCCAGGAACGGCTGGCGCTGGTGGCCGAGATGACCCTCGACCCCGACGGACACGTGACCGGCTCGGATCTCTACCGGGCGCAGGTGTGCAATCGAGCCAAACTCGCCTATCCGTCAGTCGCGGCCTGGCTGGAGGGCACCGCCGGGCCACCCGCGGCGCTGGAGGACCCGGCACTGCAGCACCAACTGCACCTTCAGGACACCGCCGCACAAGCCTTGCGCGCCCTGCGGCACGAGCATGGGGCACTCACGCTCGAGACGTTGCAGACGCACGCGGTGTTCGACGGTGAAACCCTGCGGGACCTGGCGCCGGACCGGAAGAATCGCGCGCAAAAGCTGATCGAGGACCTGATGATTGCCGCCAACGGCGCGGTGGCGCGGTTTCTGGACCGCCATGGCGTCCCTTCCCTGCGCCGGGTGCTGCACACACCCCGTCGATGGGAGCGCATCGCGGCGCTCGCCGCCGCCCTCGGCGAGCGCCTGCCCGCAAGCCCCGACGCGCTCGCGCTGAACTCATTTCTCATCCGGCGCCGCCGAGCCGATCCACGGGGCTTCGCCGATCTGTCGCTCGGGGTCGTCAAATCGCTCGGCTCCGGGGAGTACGTGGCGACGACCGCCGGAGAGTCCAGCCAGCATTTCGGGCTCGCGGTGAGCAACTACACGCACTCGAGCGCCCCCAACCGGCGCTTCCTGGATCTGATCAGCCAGCGGCTGGTGAAGGCAGTGCTCGAGAGCCGCCCGAACCCCTACCCGCCACAGCGCCTGGGCGAGCTCGCCGCGCACTGCACCACGCAGGAAGACAACGCGGCCAAGGTCGAGCGGCGCGTGAACAAATCCGCCGCCGCGCTGCTGCTGTCGGGGCGCATCGGGGACTCGTTCGACGCGTTCGTCACGGGCGCCGCCAGCAAAGGCACCTGGGTACGCATCGAACGCCCGGCAATCGAGGGGCGTCTGGTGCGCGGCCCGGAGGGATTGGAGGTCGGCGAGCGGCTGCGGGTGCAGCTGTTGCGTGTCGACGTCGAGCGCGGTTACATCGATTTCGGGAGCGTGCGCTGATGGAGCCAAACAATCTGCCACCGGCGCGGACCTCGCAGCCGCCGCTCGCCTACGCGGATACGAGCTTCCTGGAGAGCGACGCGGCGCGCCCGCTGCGCATCCTGGCGGAATACCTCGAGCCGCTCGAGCGATTCAAGACCGCTGGCGTGCACGCGACCATCGTCTTCTTCGGCTCGGCGCGCTTGCGCCCCGACGGTCCGCTCGGACGTTATTACGCGGATGCTCGTGCGCTTGCCGCCGGCGTGACTCGCTGGTCCGCCTCGCTGCCGCCGCACACCCACCATTACGTCGTCTGCTCCGGCGGCGGCGGCGGAATCATGGAAGCGGCCAACCGCGGAGCGGCCGAGGCCGGCGGCAAGACGGTGGGACTGAACATCAGCCTGCCGCGCGAGCAACATCCCAACGCGTATCTTTCCGATGAGCTGACCTTCGAGTTCCATTATTTCTTCATGCGCAAACTGTGGTTCGCCCATTTGGCGCGCGCGCTGATCGCCTTCCCCGGCGGCTTCGGCACACTCGATGAGCTGACCGAGATCCTCACTCTGGCGCAAACCCGCAAGCTCGCGCGCGAGATTCCCGTGATCCTCTACGGCCCCGCGTACTGGAACGAGATCATCGACTTTGACGCCCTCAGCCGCCATGGTGTGATCGATGCCGAGGATCTGGCTCTGTTCGAATTCGCCGATCGACCGGAGGAGGCACTGGCGATCCTGCAACGGCGGCTCGTGCCCGAGGCGCGCGAGCAGCCGGGCTTCGCGCACTCGCGCCTTCGCGGCCGCTCCGAGCCGCGCCGGTGAGCTCACGCGCCGCGGCCCGAAGCCGCTTTCGCGGCGGCGCCGGTCAAATCCGCCCGGGCAGCCGCACGATGAAGCGCGCGCCCCCGAGTGGCGAGGTGTCAACGGCGATCGACCCGCCGTACAAATCGACTGTCTCACGCACCATGGCGAGCCCCAAACCGTGGCCCGGCACGGTCTCATCGGCACGGACCCCCCGCTCGAGGACCCGGGCGCGGTTCTCCGCCGAGATGCCCGGGCCGTCATCCTCCACCGTCAACGTCAAGTTCTCCTGAGCCGCCGCGGCCGGCTCGACCGCCACCGTGAGCCGCACGCGCGCGCGGCACCACTTGCAGGCGTTCTCGAGCAGGTTGCCGAGCATCTCCATCAAATCGGCCCGATCGCCGATGAACTGACTGTCGGGTTGAATGGCCAGCTCGAGAGACAGATCCTTGCGGCCATAAACCTTCAGCAGCGCCGCGCGCAGATCGGCCGCGATGGGCGCCACCGCCACCGGCGCCTGCCCGAGCAGCGCGCCGCCGGAAGCCGCGGCGCGCTTGAGCTGATGCTCGATGATGCCGCTCATGCGGTCGATCTCCGTGCCGATCGCCTCGGCCGGCTGGGCGCTCTCGCCCGTACCCGACAGCGCCGAGCGCATCACCGCCAGCGGGGTCTTCAGGCTGTGGGCGAGATTGCCGAGAGTATCGCGGTAGCGCGCCAGGCGCTTGCGCTGGCCGATCAGCAGCGCGTTGAGATGGCGCGCCACGCCGCTGAGCTCGCGCGGATACCCGCCGCCGAGCACTTCTTTGCGCCCGGCCTCGACTTCGTGGATCTCCCGCTCGAGCCGCCGCACCGGAGCGAGCACGGCCCGCAACAGTACCGCCAGAGTCGCCAGCAGCAGCAGCATCAGGATGCTGAACCACAACACCATGCGGCGGCGAAACTGCCACAGCTGCTCCTCGTAGGGCGTCAGACTGATCGCCACACTGAAGGTGACCGGCCGGGCGCTGTGCGGGTCATCCGTGAACGTCACGCCGCGGCTCTCGACGGCCAGCCGCTTGTGTCCGGCGACGGTGTAGAGGAACTTGCGCTGCCCCTGAGTCAGCAGCGGTCCGAAATGGACGGTCACACCCGCGGTGGACGGTGAGCGCCAATCGTGGTGCGCCGAGCGGATCGCCGCGTACCACCCGGATCGGGGCGTGCCGAAGCGCGAATCGAGCACCTTGATCGGCGCACCGTATCCTCCGCCTCGCTCGGGCTCGGCGGCGGCGATCAGCGCGATGATCTGCGCATCGAGCAGCTCATGCAGCCGGCCGCTCGACAGCGTACGAAACCCGCTGTCGAGCACCAGAGTCATGAAGCCGAAGAACAGTGCCAGCGGCACCGCGACCGACAACAGCAGCCGCTGGCTGAGGGAATGCACGCTCGCGACCCGCGCGCCGCCTACCTGGACTCGCGCGCGAGGGAGAACCGGTAGCCGCGGCCCCGCAGCGTCTCGATCGGCTTGAGGCGATCCTGCGGATCGAGCTTGCGGCGCAGCCGGCCGACCAACACCTCGATGACGTTGCTGTCGCGTTCGAAATCCTGATCGTAGAGCCGCTCCGTCAGCTCCGCCTTGGAGATCACCTCGCCGGCGCGCAGCATCAGATGCTCGAGGATGCGGTACTCAAAAGTGGTGAGCTCCACAGCAGCGCTCTCCACACTCACCGTCTGGGCGCGCGTATCGAGCGTGACGGGGCCGCATTTCAGCTCCGCGCTCGCCCAGCCGCCGGCGCGCCGCAGCAAAGCCTGCAGCCGCGCGAGCAGCTCCTCGAAATGAAACGGCTTGGCGAGATAGTCGTCCGCCCCAGCCTGCAGTCCCTCCACCTTGTCCTGCCAGTTGTCGCGTGCGGTGAGAATCAGGATCGGGTAGGTCTTGCGCGCCGCGCGCACCTTGCGGATTACCTCCAATCCCGACAGCCGCGGCAGCCCGAGATCGATCACCGCCACATCGAGCGGGTATTCGAGCCCCGCGAACAGGCCCTCGGCGCCGTCCTGCGCCACATCGACAGTGAAACCGGCATCGGTGAGCTGTGCCTTGAGGCTCTCGCGCAGCGAGACTTCGTCCTCCACCACAAGTACCCGCATGCCTCCCCCTTCCGCGCTCAGAAGATCCGCCCGCTCGAGGCGTCAATCCGCACCGTGAACACGCGGCCGGCCTGATCGAGAAGCCTCAGAACGTACACGGTCCGTCCGGCCCGCTTGATCGATTCAGCACGAACCACACGGGCTTTGTAGCGACGCTCGACCATGCGGACAGCCTGATCCATCGTCAGATGGCGCGGTGCGGCCTTCTGGCTCACAGCAGCCGTAGGCGGGGGCGATGCCGGCGGCGAGGCCGCCCACACGGCTGCGCCGATCAGCACCACCGCAGCCCCGGCACCTGCCCATTTCAATCGTATTCGCACTTCGTAAGGTCTACCGATCGGCCGATAAGGCCGCCCAGACGCGCTCCACGAGGCCCGTAACGGTAGCCTACCATCCGTGAATCGTCGCTGAATACCCGCCGGGTCTGCGAGAGCGGCACTCAGGTTCGCCGTTTCGCCTCGCACCACAACGTATCCCACTCAGCGGCCGTCAGCACCGTGAGTGATGCGCCCCGCTCGGCCGCCAGGCGCTCCATGCAGCGGAAGCGCCGCTCGAACTTGGCATTCGCCGCGCGCAGGGCCTCCTCCGGATCGATCGCCAGGTGCACGCTCCAGTTGGCCAGCGCGAACAGCACATCGCCGAGCTCCTCGGCGATGTGTGGGTCGGGCGCGCCGCGCGCCGCCGCGATCGCCGCGTCGAGTTCCTGCAACTCCTCGCGCACCTTCTCGCGCACCTGATCCGCCCGTTCCCAATCGAATCCTACCCGCGCGGCGCGCCGGCCCAGCTTGGCCGCCCGCATCAGCGCCGGCAAACTCCGCGGCAGGTCCGCCAGCGCACCGGTGTCTGGCGCGGATTGCGCACGCTCGCGCGCCTTGTGTTCCTCCCATGCCCGGGACTGCTGCGCCGCGTCCCCTTGCAGTGGGGCGCCGCCGAAGACGTGGGGGTGGCGCCGCACGAGCTTCGCGTGGATGCTCGCCGCGACGGCAGCGAAGTCGAACCAGCCGCGTTCCTCGGCCAGGCGCGCATGGAAGACCACCTGGAAGAGCAGATCGCCGAGTTCATCGCGCAGCTGGCCGGCATCCGCCCGCTCGATCGCATCGCGCACCTCGTACGCTTCTTCGATCGTGTAGGGAGCGATGGTTTCGAAATTCTGGGCACGATCCCAGGGACAGCCCTGCTCCGGGTCGCGCAACCGCGCCATCAACTCCAGCAGCGCCGTGAGCGCCTCGGCCGGATCAGCCCCGCTCATGCCCGCCCTCGCCGCGGCAGATGCGCTCCAGGGTCAGCAGCATGCCGGCGGTGGCGCCCCAGATATTGTGCTCGCCGTACGGGATGTCGACGAGCTCGACCTCCACGTCGGTGCCGCGGAACCGGTGA
>JAJZZR010000521.1 GCA_021797465.1 Pseudomonadota bacterium
CGAAATCGCTATTGTCTGACTAAGCTCTCGCACTTCGTGAGAAAGGCGGTGTGCCGTTGCCGATCATCGTTACCTTCTCGCCTTGCGGTTCCATAAAGATGCTGTCATTCATGAAATGGCTTGGAATAGCCTTCCCTCGGTGGCTGGAGAATGAGCTGCGCACGTCCGCGGATCCGCTGACGACATCAATTGATCTTTGCGAGAAAATCTTCGCGGAAATCTGGGAATATTCGCGTGAGAAGGGGATTCCGATTGGTGTGAATGTCGAAAGCGTTTCCATCCGGAAAACTGAGATCGACGCGTCAGTAGACCTGTTTCAGCGCTTGCGCCAGCGAATGGCAGCGTCAAGGCAATAAAGCGTCGGATGCCGCACCCTGAGGGCGGTGGCTCGGTACTGCCGCAAGGAACGACAGCACACAAAGGTGGAACACTCCTTGCAGTGGGCGCGCTCCGGCTGGTCAGCGGCTCGCGTGGCCGCGAGCCGGCAAAAGACCGCCGAACGCCGTCGCCAAGGCGGCAGCTGAAGAGAGAGTCTGCCCGAGGTCGGAGTCGAAACGCAGGCGCAAGTAATTGAATTGCAATGCCATGCGGCGGGTCTGCGGCTAATAGTACCCCCAGGCCATACCCCCACCGGTCTCCGTAATACCTGCGTTGTACCCCCAGCCCAGATGGTGAGCGCCCCGCTTGTCCATGCGGTGACACCTCGCATCGCCGCGAGAGGGCCCGCTCGATCGCTTCACCGTGCGTGCGCAAGCTCTTCCCGGACGATCTCGCGCATCACTTTGGCGGTCAAGGGCCGATCATTCTCGGTAAGTGCGGCGCGCGGCGCCTCGTTGATGAGGGTCTGGTAGCCGCGCTGGGCCGCTTCTGCTTTGGCACGGAAAGCTTCGATGACATCGTCATCGATCATGATCGTGATGCGTGTCTTGCCGGGGGGAGGGATTCCCGCACCTCGCTTGCCGCCGCCTGGGTGAAGGCTGCCGGGGGAATGGACTACAAGTGGGCGGAGACAGTGCGCTTGACGGAATCCACCGGGATATATATTATTAATATATATTTTATAAAGACCAAGGTGCTTTCGTGAAAACAGCCAAGCTCTTCAAGAACGGTGACAGCCAAGCTGTACGGCTCCCAAAGGAGTTCCGCTTTGCGGGAAGAGAGGTGCTGATCAAGCGCGTCGGCAGTGCGGTCGTACTTCTGCCCAAAGCCAAATCGTGGGATACGCTGGTTCATAGCTTGGATAAGTTTCCGGCAGATTTCATGAACGAACGCGAGCAGCCGCGTGAAGCCGAGCGCCGGGAGCCGCTGCAGTGAAATGGATGCTGGATACGGACACGTGTATCGCCATCATCAAAAAGCATCCGGTTGCGCTTAAGAAGATACGCGGCAAGTCGATCGGACAGGTCGGAATTTCGTCAATTACGTTGGGCGAACTCACATTCGGCGCGGCAAAGAGTAGTCGTCCCAAGGTTGCGCATGACGCGCTGAACGAATTTCTGTTAGCGCTTGAGGTTGCGGGTTTCGATGAAGGCGCTGCCATGACCTATGGGGATGTTCGTGCATCGCTCGAGCAGCAGGGGAAACCGATTGGTCCGTTCGATACGCTTATCGGGAGTCATGCGCATGCGCTGGACATAATTCTAGTCACACACAACACCCGAGAGTTCTCGCGGATAGACGGTCTTCGACTCGAAGATTGGATTGCGAACTAACCGCGCAGTAACGGGGTGTGTTCATGAGGGGCTATACTACGCTCCGCGTGTTGGGCGCCTCTGGCCGGCCAAGAGCGGGTATTCCGTGACGTGATCGTGCCTCCGCGGAGCGGTCGTTCAATACGAAGAAAATGGACGGTAGACTTGGGGCGAGATGCATTCATTGCAGAATAAGCATGACTAACCTGTCGCAGCTGGTTTTTGCCACTATGCTCGTCCTCGGTACTCAAACCGCGCACGCGTCTTCGGCTTCATCAAAGTCCTCTGCAACGATAGATTCGCCGGTAATGGTGAGACTAAGTAAGGCCCCTACATACGAGCGATACTCGAATCATGATCTCCTCACGGCATCGGTTGGGTTAGACGCGTCCCTATGCGCAGAAAGTGGTGTAAATATCTCACACAGTCACTGTGCTGGGCTTGCTAGACAGGAGATCTTGAGGCGCAAGCCTGTGAGGGAGTTGCTAGCCGCGGTTCGCGATGCCGATATGGTGAGCGGAAAAGGTGCCGAAGCTATTCAGCTTCTTGAACAGATCAAAGCACCCGAAGTTGAGTCTGGATTGCGGCGCATTGCCGAGACTTTCACTACCGACCCGGGCAACTATCTCGCACTGCTCCATTTTGCAGAAAAGTGCCAGACTTGGTCGCTTCAGACTTTAAACCGGCATTGGTTTCAATGGGGCATTCCGTCATTCGTGTGGGCAGAGGCCGTATACGAGTTTGGGCACTGCGACTATCGACCCGCGACTGCAAACCTGATTTCCTCTCTAGACGCGGCCTCTGGGAACATTACTGATGCTGCTGAAGGCAGTCTAAGGCGGATGTATCCCGATGGGCCAAAAGCAAGCTTTGGGGTGGCGGCAGTGAAAGCCTGGAACGCGTGGATCGACGCTCATGGTAAATCCTGACGCAAGGCACGCAACGGAGATACGCTGTCGACGGTTACGGGTCGGCACACGGCACCCTGTGTGCTCGCTGGGCGCTCCACGACGGAGCGCGGCACGCCGAGGTCCAGCGCGCGGCAATGCTTGAAGAGTTGATGGTGCCCGAGGTCGGAGTCGAACCGACACGCTTTTAAGGGCGGCGGATTTTCATCCCACTTCGACTTTCATCGCCCCGCCGGCCGGGGCCGCGCGGGTTCGTGGGCTGGAGCACGCCTTCACCATAGCCTTGCGGCCGTAGGTGCCCGCCGTCTGCTCTCTACACCTTCCCCGCATCACGCGGGACTTGGCTCGGCATGAGCTCGAATTGCTTCAGGGCCTCTACCGAGTTTGACGGGCTTCACCTCGGGGATTTCTCCGCGAGGGCTCAAGTTGTCGTCTGAGTCCGCTGCGTCTACCAATTCCGCCACTCGGGCACGAGGCGGCAAGTATACGGGGGCGGGGGCAAAGTGGATACCGGAGCGCGGCGCGGGAGGCGCGGCTGCTCCGTGTACCATTGGCAGGTGGACCGCAGTGACTTTTTCTATGATCTTCCCGCCGATCGCATCGCCCAGGTTCCGCTCGACGAGCGCTCGGCTAGCCGCCTGCTGACGCTCGATCGCGCGAGCGGCGCGTGGGCGGACCGTGCGATGCGCGACCTCCCCGGTCTGCTTCATCCCGGCGATTTGCTGGTGCTGAACGACACTCGCGTCGTGGCGGCGAGGCTGCGCGGCGCCAAGCCCACGGGCGGTCAGGTCGAGGTGCTGCTGGAGCGTGCGGTCGCTGAGTGCGAGGCGCTTGTGCAACTGCGGGCCAGCAAGCCGATCCGCCCGGGACTGCGAATCACGACCGCCGGCGGGGTGCTGGAGGTGCTCGAGCGGGAGGCTGATCTGTGGCGTGTCCGGCTGCCTGCCGCCGTGCTCGAATTCTTCGACCAGTGGGGGGAGATGCCACTGCCGCCCTACATCCAGCGCGCGGCTGATGCGTCGGATCGCGAGAGGTATCAGAGCCTGTTTGCGCGTGAGCCAGGCGCCGTGGCCGCGCCCACCGCCAGTCTGCACTTCGATGCGCCACTCCTGCAGGCCATCGCCGCCCGGGGCGTCGAGCGGGCGTTCGTGACACTGCACGTCGGCGCAGGTACATTTCAGCCGGTGCGCGCCGACCGGTTGGACGAGCACGTCATGCACGCTGAACGGGTCACCGTGAGCGCTGAGACGTGTGAGGCGATCAGCCGGACCCGCGCGGCGGGCGGCCGAGTCGTTGCCGTCGGTACGACTGTGGTGCGTGCACTGGAGTCGGCGGCGCTCGAAGCTGCCGAGCATGGCGCGGCAGCCCTCGATCCGTGGTCCGGAGAGACCCGGCTGTTCATCTTTCCGGGATTTCGCTTCAGGGTGATCGACGCGATGCTGACGAACTTTCACTTGCCCGAATCGACGCTGCTGATGCTCGTGTGCGCGTTCGCGGCCCGCGAGCCGGTCCTGCGCGCCTATCGGCACGCCGTCGAGGCCGGCTATCGCTTCTTTAGCTATGGGGACGCGATGTTCCTGGCCGATGAGTCGCGCGCCGCGGCCTCTTGAGCCGGCGGTCCGTGCCGGGGTAACTGAAAGCTTCTGGTGAATCCTTGAAACCGACGTTCGAGCTGCTCGCCACCGATGGCTCGGCCCGCCGCGGGCGGCTCCACTTGGCCCATGGCACGGTCGAGACGCCGGCATTCATGCCGGTGGGCACCTATGGCACCGTCAAGGCGATGACCCCGGAGGAGCTCGAGGGGCTCGGCGCCGGCATTGTCTTGGGCAATACCTTCCACCTCATGCTGCGACCCGGCGTCGACGTCATCGCCGCCCACGGCGGGCTGCACGGCTTCATGCACTGGTCGCATCCGATCCTCACCGATTCCGGGGGCTTTCAGGTCTTCAGTCTCAAGAGCCTGCGCAAGATCAGCGAGGAGGGTGTTCGCTTCCGCTCGCCCATCGATGGCAGCGAGGTGCGGATGACCCCGGAGGACTCGATGGCGGTGCAGATCGCCCTCAGATCCGATGTGGCCATGGCGTTTGATGAGTGCACGCCCTATCCGGCCAGCGAGGCCGAGGCGCTTCAGTCCATGGAGCGTTCGATGCGCTGGGCCGAGCGCGCGCATCGGCGCTATTACCGCGAGCCGTCCCCCGGCCAACTGTTCGGGATCGTGCAGGGCGGGACCCATCCGGCGCTGCGCCTGGCCTCGCTCGAGGCGCTTTCGCGCCTCGACTGGCCGGGCCTGGCGATCGGCGGGCTCGCGGTCGGAGAGCCGGAAGCGGAGCGTCTGCGCATCCTCGAGTCTCTGGTGCCGCATATGCCGGCGGATCGGCCCCGCTACCTGATGGGCGTGGGCCGTCCGGAAGACATCATCGCGGCGGTGTGGCGCGGCGTCGACATGTTCGATTGCGTGATGCCCACGCGGCACGCCCGTAATGGCCACCTGTTCACCGCCGCCGGTGTGATCAACATCCGTAATGCCGCGCACCAGCGCGACCTCGGCCCGATCGATCCGGAGTGCGGTTGCTATACCTGCCGCCACTACTCGCGCGCGTACCTGCGCCACCTGGACCGCTGCAATGAGATCCTGGGCAGCCGGCTCGGAACGCTGCACAACCTGGCGTTCTACCTGGGCCTGATGCACGGGCTGCGCGAGGCGATCGCGGCCAGGCGGCTGGGGGCCTTCTGCGCCGACTTTCTCGCCCGGCGGACCGGCGCCGACGCTGTGGCATAATGCCGCCCCTTCGCTCCCCGGGGCCCGGTCTTGCCCCTGGGGAGCCGTCCCGAGGATAAAGCATGAATGCATTGATTCCCCTGGCCCGGGCGGCCGCCGTCGCCCCGGCATCGAGCGGTAGCCAGCTCGCACCCCTGCTGGTGATGGGCGGCTTCATCGTCGTGTTCTACTTCCTGCTGATCCGCCCACAGCAGAAGAAGGCCAAGGAGCACCAGACTCTGATCTCCAAGCTCGCCCCCGGCGATGAGGTCGTCACCAGCGGCGGGCTGCTCGGGCGCATCACCGAGGTGGGCGAGCACTTCGTGACACTCGAAGTCGCCGAAAACGTGCGCGTCAAGGTGCAGCGGGGCCAGATCAATACCCTGATGCCGAAGGGCACGCTGAAGGGCGCCTGATCTTCATTATTCCGTTCGTCTCTCGATAAATTCCGGAAAGTCCATGCTCGAGTACGCTCGCTGGAAGTACATCCTGATCGTGGTGGTCTTGCTGGTCGCGCTGCTGTTCGCGTTGCCCAACGTGTTTGGCCAGGCGCCGGCATTGCAGCTGGCGCACGCCGATCACACCCCGGTAACCACCGCCGAGGTGCGGGCCGTGTCGGCCTACCTCAAACGGCAGGGGGTCCCGTTTACGGGCGCCTACCTGCAGAACGGGCGGCTGATCGTGCGGTTTGCCAGCGAGTCGGCGCAGTTTCGGGCACAGGACGCGATCGATGGGAAGTTCAAGAAGGAATACCTCTCGGCGCTGACGCTGGTGCCGCGCACGCCAGCCTGGCTGCGTGACATGGGCCTCAAGCCCATGCCGCTCGGCCTGGATTTGAGCGGCGGTCTGGAGCTCCTGTATCAGGTCGATACGCGCAGCGCCGTCAAGCAGCTGGTACGAATGTATACGCAGGATGCCTCGCACGCGCTGGCTGCAGCGAATGTTCCGGTGGCGAGTATCACGGACGTGGCCACGGGAGGCAGCGATATGCCCAATACCGTGCAGATCACGCTCGGCCCGGGTGCGGACGCGAAGAAGGCCACCGCCGCGCTGGCCGATCCGCTGCAGGGCCTGTCGGTGAGCTCCTCGACAGGGTCCTCCGGCACCGTGATCTCGGCGACCGCGCCGGCTGCGCTGATCAACCAGCGAGAGAATTACGCGATCGAACAGGCCATCACCATTCTGCGCAACCGCGTCAACGCGCTCGGGGTGTCCGAGCCGATCGTGCAGCGCCAGGGCAACGATCGCATTGACGTCCAGCTGCCCGGCGTGGAGAACATGGCCGAGGTCAAACATCTGCTCGGACAGACCGCGATGCTCGAGTTCCACCTGAACGATACGGAGAACAGTCCGTACCAGGCGGAGCAGACGGGCAATGTGCCGCTCGGCGACAAGCTGTACACGAATACCCCGGACGGCCAGCCGCTTCTGCTGAAGCGCGAGGTGATCGCCACCGGCGATCAGCTGACCGGCGCCACGGTCGGCGAGGGTCCGCAGGGCCCGCAGGTCAATGTGACGCTCGACAGCCGCGCCGGCGAGAACATGCTGCGCACCACCAAGGAGAACGTCGGCAAGGGAATGGGCGTGGTGCTGATCACCAAGCGCGTGGTGACACGCGACGTGGGAGGAAAGAAAGAGTCCCACGTGGTCACGACGGAGAAGGTGATCAACGATGCCACCATCGACGGAGTCTTCAGCAACCAATTCATGATCACGGGCCTTACGCTCGGGGGTGCGCAGGATCTGGCGATCCTGCTGCGCTCGGGCTCGTTCCTCACGCCCATCAGCCTCGTCGGTCAGAGCGTCATCGGTCCGAGCCTCGGCGCCGAAAACATCAAGATGGGCGTCGGGGCGCTGGTGCTTGGCATGACCGGCGTACTCATCTTCATGTTCATTTATTACAAGGTCTTCGGCCTGGTCGCCGATGCGGTGCTCGTGTCGAACGTGGTGCTGCTGACCGCGTTGCTGTCGATGATGCATGCCGCGCTTTCGCTGCCGGGCATCGCCGGCATCATCCTCACGGTGGGCATCGCGGTGGATGCGAACGTGCTGATCTACGAGCGTATCCGCGAGGAGCTGCGCAAAGGCGTATCGCCGCAGGCGGCGATACGCGCCGGCTTCGAAAAGGCCTTCTCGGCGATCCTCGATTCCAACGTTACCACCGGAATCGCCGGATTGGTCCTGTGGATCTTCGGTACCGGGGCGATCCGCGGCTTCGCCGTGGTGTTGACTCTCGGTATCGGCACGTCGATGTTCACATCGCTGATGGGCAGTCGGGCCCTCGTGACGCTCATGTACGGCGGGCGGCGCAAGCTCGCGCATTTGCACATCTAGGGGCGCGGCCGTGGAATTCTTCAGCCATCAAACAAATTTCCGGTTCATGGCCACACGCAAGGTGTGGTTCGCGCTGTCCATCGTGCTGATGATCGCCTCGCTCGCGCTGCTCGCCACACGGGGCCTGAACTGGGCCGTGGATTTCACGGGCGGCGTGACCGCCCAGGCGAGCTTCCCGGCATCGGCGGATCTGTCGACGGTGCGTACACAGCTTGCGGCAGCCGGTTTCCATGACGCCGTGGTGACCTATGTCGGCAGCGCCCGCGCCGTCTCCATACGCCTGCCGCCGGAGCGGGATCAGACCTCCACCGAGCTGAGCGGCCGCATCGAGCGCGCACTGCAGAAGGTCAATCCCGGGGCGACGGTGTCATCGCTGTCGGTGGTCGGCCCGCAGGTCGGCTCGGAGCTGAAGCGCAGCGCGATGTGGGCGCTCGCGTTCACGCTGCTGTTCATCTTCCTGTACATCGCCTGGCGCTTCCACACTTGGCGGCTCTCCCTCGGCGCCATTCTCGCGGTGGTGCACGATCCGATCCTTGTGCTCGGCTTCTTCGCCCTTTCGCACATCTCATTCGATCTCAATGTGGTGGCGGCGGTACTGGCCGTGATCGGCTATTCACTGAACGATACCGTGGTGGTGTTCGATCGTATCCGCGAGCGCTTCGAGGGCAATCGCCGCCTGGCGCCGGAAGTGGTGCTCGATCAGGCAATCAACCAGACGCTATCGCGAACGATTATGACCAAGGTGGTGACTTCCATCGTGGTGGTGGCGCTGCTGGTGCTCGGCGGGCCGGTGCTGCGGGGCTTCTCGGCGGCGCTGCTGATCGGCATTCTCGCGGGAACCTACTCTTCGATTTATATCTCGAGCGCCATCGCGCTGCAGTGCGGGTTGACGGCCGAGCATGTCTTCCCCACCGTCAGGAAGACTGCCGTCGATCACTTGCCCTGAGGCGCGCGGTGCCGCTATCGGATGGACGCCCATGCAGCCACTGCTGAACATCGCCGTTCGCGCCGCGCGCCGCGCCGGGGAAGTGATCGGGCGCAGCCTGAACAACCTCGAGGCGCTGACGGTCACGACCAAGGGCCGCAACGATTTCGTTTCGGAAGTGGATCGGGCGGCGGAGGCGGAAATCGTCGCCATCATTCGCAGGCACTATCCGCACCATGCGATCCTGGCCGAGGAGAGTGGGGCGCAAGGCGAGAGCGACACCCGGTGGATCATCGATCCGCTCGACGGAACGACCAATTTCCTGCACGGTTTTCCCGTGTTCGCGGTGTCGATCGCCTGTGAGATCAAGGATCGGATCGAGCATGCCGTCGTCTATGATCCGATGCGCCAGGAGCTGTTCACCGCTTCGCGCGGCGCCGGCGCGCACCTCGACAACCGCCGCATCCGGGTGAGCAAGCAGCGCTCGCTGGAAGGCGCGCTGATCGGTACGGGCTTCCCGTTCCGCGCCAATGACCGGTACATCGATGCGTATTTCGCCATGTTGAGGGCGGCGTCGCAGATCGCCGCCGGAATCCGGCGGCCGGGCGCGGCGGCGCTCGATCTGGCTTACGTTGCCGCCGGCCGCACCGACGGGTTCTGGGAGCTCGGGCTCGCGCCATGGGATACGGCGGCCGGCACGCTGCTGGTGCAGGAAGCGGGCGGCCACATCGGCACGTTGACCGGGGAGCCGTACCGCCAGGGCGGATACGTCGTCGCAGGTACCCCGAAGGTCTATGCGGCAATGATCGAGTTGTTCGCCCCGCTCGTGCCCGAGGAATTGCGGGGACGCTGATTCTCGACTCGTGCGGCGATCGTTGCGGCGGGATCGGCGTGCTTCCGCCGCCACACACAGTAACGCAGGCGCGGCATGCCGGGCGGGAGACGCCCGTCGGGTGGCGCGGCATGGGAGCCGATCGATGACTTCACCGGATATCCGCATCGTCCTGGTCGAGCCGACCCATCCGGGCAACATCGGAGCGGTTGCGCGGGCGATGAAGAACATGGGTCTCGAGCGGCTCGTGTTGGTGAGTCCCGGGCAGTTCCCGCACCCGCAGGCCGCGGCGCGCGCCTCAGGGGCCGATGATGTGCTCGCGCGCGCCCGGGTGGTCGGGTCGCTTGCGCAGGCGCTCGAGGGTTGCGGGTTCGTTGCGGCGACCACGGCGCGCGACCGGGATCAGTACTTTCGGGTCGCCGACGTGCGGGATGCGGCCGCGCGGTTGGTGCGGGAGACCGCGCGGGGGCCCGTGGCGGTGTTGTTCGGATCCGAGCGAGCCGGTTTGACCAACGAGCAGCTCGAGATGGCGCATCTGCTCATCCGCATCCCCGCCAGCGACGCCTATCCTTCGCTCAATCTCGCCATGGCGGTGCAGCTGGTCGCGTATGAGCTCTTTCGGGTACGGGGCCTCGCCATCGAGCCCACGCCCGCCGCGGGACCGCTCGCGGATCCCGCCGAACTCGAGCGGCTGTACGAGCATTTTGCGACGGTGCTCGAGGAAATCGATTTCCGCGATCGAACCCGGAGCGGTACTCACCTGATGGGCCGCATTCGTCGCCTCTTTCAGCGCGCCGAGTTGGACCGCAATGAAGTCAATATCTTGCGCGGCTTTCTCGCGGCCGTGCAGGGCCGGCGCCGCCATGCGGGGGAAGGCAAACTCCCCGATCCGGGAGCAAGCGATGAGGTGGGGTCGTGACCGGGTTTGCAGGTGTTCCTGAGACGATCCGCATCTCGTTCGTGCTCGCCACTTCGCATTGCCGGGCAAGGCCGGGGGCGGCAAACACGCACCTGCGCGCAGCCTGCGTGACCGCGGCGCGACTTGGCGGCGAGCGACTGAAGCCGCAGCACAAACTCGACGTCCTGCCCTGGTATCCGGTGGTCAGCCCGGGCGTGGCCGCGCGGTTCTGACGGGTTCTGGCGGCGGCCCACGGGGCCGGGGTCTCGCCGCGGATGACCGTCGACCCCGCACGGCGCATGAGCCGGATCGCGACCGAGGGCGCTCGTCGCAACCCGAAACGGCGCTCTGGAGTCGAGCGGGTGTCGACGTGCACAATGGCCGGCGCACGATCATGAGCGCATCCGAGCCCATTTATCTCGATTACGCGGCCAGCACTCCGGTCGATCCCGCCGTGGCCGATGCTATGGCATCCTGTCTTCGTGGGGAGTGCGGGCGCGGCAACCCTTCGTCGCAGCACGTCTATGGTCGGCGGGCGGCGCAGCGGATCGAGGCGGCGCGAGCCGAGGTCGCCACGCTGATCGGCGCGCGGCCGGAGGAGATCGTGTTCACCTCCGGGGCCACGGAGTCGGACAACCTCGCCATACTCGGTGCCGCGCGCGCCGGTGCGCAGCGCGGCCGTCACGTCGTCAGCTCCCGTATCGAGCACAAAGCGGGTCTCGATCCCTGCAAGCGCCTGGAGAAGGAGGGCTTCGCGGTCACCCTGGTGTCACCGGCGCGTACGGGCCAGATCGATCCGGCCGCGGTCGCGGCGGCACTGCGCGCCGATACGGTCGTGGTGTCCATCATGTGGGTCAACAACGAGACCGGCGTGATTCAGGACGTCGCGGCGATCGGCGCACTGTGCCGTGAGCGCGGTGTGTTGTTCCATACCGATGCCGCCCAGGCGGTCGGAAAATTTCCGCTCGAGGTGCGCGAGCTGCCGATCGATCTGATGTCCTTCACGGCCCACAAGCTCTATGGCCCGAAGGGCATCGGCGCGCTGTACGTGCGCGCCGGCGTACGCCCCTGGGTGCTGCCGCTGACATTTGGCGGCGGGCAGGAAAGCGGCATGCGCCCGGGCACCCTGCCGACGCATCAGATCGTCGGCTTCGGCGCCGCGTGTGATCGTGCGCGCAGGGCCCTGTCGAGCGAGAGCGAGGCGGAACGGATCATGAGCCTGCGTGAACGACTGTGGGGCGAATTGAGGACAGTGGATGGGACGCTGCTCAACGGCGAGGGTGCCGCGCGCGTCCCGGGCATTCTCAACGTGTCCTTCGAGGGTGTGGAAGGCGAAAGTCTGTTGCGCGGCTTGTCCGAGCTCGCGCTCTCCACCGGCTCGGCATGTAATTCGGCGTCGGCCGAGCCGTCCTACGTGTTACGCGCACTCGGCCGGGATCGCGAGCTGGCGCAAAGCTCGCTGCGCCTGAGCTTCGGGCGCTTTACCCATCAAGCCGAAATCGACGCCGCCGCAGCGGCCATCCGACGCGAGGTTCAGCGGCTGCGCGCCCTTTCACCGGCGTCCGATACGTGCAGCGACCGCAATGGGCGCGGCGCGGAAGTGCTGGGCGAAGCGGGTGGACCGGGCCGCGAGGTGTGGATCCGTTTCCGGTTGCAGGTGGAAGGGGGGAGGGTGCACGGCGCGTCATTCCGGGTCTACGGCTGTCCCCATACCCTGGCTGTGGCGGCTTGGCTCTCGGAGCAGGTGCGCGGGCGCACCCGCGATACGCTGATTCCGGGAACGCCGACCGAGTGGGCGCGCGTCCTGGATGTTCCGGCGGAGAAGCTCGGACGTTTGCTTACGCTCGAGGACGCGCTACGCGAGTGCCAACGCCAGTGGCCGACGGTGTAAACTATTGCCCTCCGTGCACTGTCTCAAGTGAAATGGCTATCTCCCTGACCCAGTCCGCCGCCCATCGAATCCAGACGTTCCTCGCCGCACGCGGGCATGGCGTCGGATTGCGGCTCGGCGTGCGCAAGACCGGCTGCTCCGGCTTCGCTTACGTCGTCAATTACGCGGAAGCGCAGGAGCCTGGAGACGTGGTGTTCGAGGATCGGGGCGTCAAGGTATATGTCGATCCCGGAAGTCTGCCGCTGATCGACGGAACCGTCGTGGATTTCGTCAAGCAGGGCTTGAATGAGGCCTTTCGCTTCCGCAACCCCAACGTCAAGGGCGAATGCGGCTGCGGCGAGAGCTTTTCGGTGTAGGCGGGCCCCACGGGCGACGCCGGCCGCGGCGCGGACGGCGGCAGATGTCAAAAAGCTGTTTGCAATCCGCCACTTCGGGTGGCGCGGCAAATTGCCTACGCCCGGTGACAAAAGGTACACTGTGGGACTGGATGACTGCTCGGTGCGCCTTTTACGGGCACAACCCGCCGGGCGATCGTATCCGTATGGCATTCCGTTCCCGAAAGGTCACCGCATGGCGCTCGAGCGCACTCTGTCCATCGTCAAACCCGACGGCGTCGGTCGCAATCTCATCGGTGAGGTCGATCGCCGCTTCGAGACCGCCGGCCTGGCTGTCATCGCAGCCCGCATGCTGAGGCTTTCTCAGCGCGAGGCCGAGGCTTTTTACGCCGTGCACCGCGAGCGTCCCTTCTTCAACGACCTGGTGCGCTACATGACCTCGGGTCCTGTGCTGGTGCAGGTGCTCGAGGGAGAGCAGGCGATTGCGCGCAACCGCGAGATCATGGGCGCAACCGACCCGAAGAAGGCGGCGCCGGGTACCATTCGCGCGGACCTGGCCGAAAGCATCGAGCGCAATGTGGTGCACGGTTCGGATGCGCCGGAGACCGCCGCGCGCGAGATCGGTTTCTTCTTCAGCGCCACGGAGCTGCACCCGCGCGGTTGAGGCCGCAGCAAGAGCCATGAGCGTCCCCGCCACGACCACGAATCTGCTGGGTCTGCCCCGGCGCGAGCTCGAGCGGTTCGTTGCGGGACTCGGCAGCAGACCGTTCCGGGCGCGTCAGCTGATGCAGTGGGTCTACAAGCGAGCCGAGCCGTCGTTCGAACGGATGACCGATCTCGCCAAGACCTTCCGCGCCGAACTCCAGGAGCAGGCGTGCGTGCGCGCGCCGCAGATCATTACCGAGCACCGCTCGGCCGACGGTACGCGTAAATGGCTGCTGCGGGCCGACGGCAGCCAGGCGTTCGAGATGGTTTACATTCCGGAGCCCGACCGCGCGACGCTGTGCATCTCCTCTCAGGTCGGTTGCGCCCTCGATTGCGCATTCTGTTCGACGGCGCAGCAGGGCTTCAACCGGAATCTGACCACCGCAGAGATCGTCGGTCAGGTATGGCTCGCGAACCGCCTGCTGGCGGGCACGGTGGCCGATCTGGCGCGCGAGCGCACGGTCACCAATGTCGTGCTGATGGGCATGGGTGAACCGCTGGCGAACTTCCGTAACGTGGTGCCGGCGCTCGATATATTTCTCGATGATTGCGCATTCGACCTGTCGCGGCGCCGGGTGACACTGTCGACCTCGGGGCTGGTGCCGCAGATCTACAAGCTCGCCGAGCACAGCAATGTGGCTCTGGCGGTGTCGCTGCACGCGCCCGACGATGCCCTGCGCAACGAGCTGGTGCCCATCAACCGCGTGCATCCCATTGCGGAGCTGCTGGCGGCTTGCTGGCACTATATCGACGAGCGCAACGGCCGCAGCGTCACGTTCGAGTACGTGATGCTCGAGGGGGTGAACGATTCGCGCGCCCAAGCTCGGGCGCTGGCTAGGCTGCTCGCCGACCGCCCGGCCAAGGTGAACCTGATTCCGTTCAACCCGTTTCCCGGCACCCGCCTGCGCCGCTCTGGACCTGAAGCGATCCGTACGTTCCGGGACGAGCTGCTGCGGCACGGTGTGCTGGCGACCGTGCGCCGCACGCGCGGGGATGACATCGACGCGGCTTGCGGGCAGCTGGCCGGCCGCGTCATCGATCGCACGACCGTGCGCCTCGGCAGCCGCACAGTCGGCATGGCGGTGCGGGCATGAGATCCGCCCTCCGCGGACTCTTGCTCGGGGTACTGGGCACGCTGGTCCTGTACGGCTGCAGCAATCCGCAGCTGATCCGGCAGCGACATAGGGCGGCCGTATACAACACCGAGCTGGGTGTCGCCTATCTGCAGCGCGGCGAGCTCGCGCTCGCCAAGGAGAAGCTGGATCAGGCCGAGCGGGAGAATCCGGACAGTCCGAACGTGCAGAGCGCCCGCGCGCTGCTGTTCGAGCGGCTGCGTGAGCCGGCGCGGGCCGACCACGCCTTCCATCGGGCGCTCGAGTTGGCGCCTCGCAACCCGGACTATCAGAACGATTATGCCGTGTACCTGTGCAGCAGCGGCCGCTACGCGCGGGGCGTCAAGTACTTTCTCGAGGCCGCGCGCAACCCGCTCTATCTGACGCCGGCGGACGCCTTCGACAATGCCGGAGTCTGCCTGCGCGCGGAGCATCATGACGCCGCCGCGATCAAGATGTTCAAAACGGCGCTCGCGATCAATCCCGAATTCTCGAGCGCGGTCTGGGAACTCGCCGAGCTCGATTACAAGCACGGCCGATTGAAACAGGCGCACTCGGAGCTGGTTCAGTATCTCTCCACCCACCACGAGACGGCGAGTCTGCTGTTGCTGGCCGTGCGGGTCATGCATGCGCAGGGCGATACACTCGATGCGGTGCTATACGCGCGCCGGCTGCAATTGGACTATCCGGATTCGCCGCAGGCGCGCGCCCTGTCCACGCTCGGGCTGAACTCGGGCTGAGCGAGATGGCGGATGAACTCGGCGGCGAGCCGCGCCGCGAGGGCGACTGCGGCGTGGGCGCGCTGCTGCGCGCCGCGCGCGAGCGTGCCGGCCTGACAATCGGGCAGGCTGCGCAGAAGTTGCACGTGGGCGACGAGGTGCTCGAGGCGCTCGAGACAGAGCGGTTCGAAGCGCTCGGCGCGTCGGTCTACGTCAAGAGCTACCTGCGCCGCTATGCGGACCTGCTGGGCGAGCCGGCGACGCCGCTTCAGCAGCGACTCGACTCGCGCATGGTGATGCCGCAGCCGGATTTGACGCGCGTGCCGCGGGCCGCGGTACCCAAGGCCGGCATTGTGGGTCGTGTCCTGAACGGCCTCGTGGTTCTGGGGGTGATGGGGCTGGCCTGGTGGGGCTGGTCGCATCGACACCAAGTCGTCGCGGTTCCGGTGATCTCCCGGCTGGTTCCGGCACGGTTGCCTGCCGTGCCGGTGGCTCGGGCGGGTGCGGCATCGATGCGTCCGACCACCGATGCGGCCGCGCACGGCGGCAAGGTGGGTTCGCACGCTGCCGCTGCGGCGGCCGCGGCGACTGCACGGATTACGCTGCGGTTCCCCGCGGCCAGCTGGGTTGCGGTGACCGACGCCGTTGGTCACTCGATCTATCGCGGGATGGTCGCGTCGGGAGTGACGCGCTCATTCGAGGGGCATGCGCCGCTGCACGTGGTGCTCGGCTATGCCAGCGGTGTGGCGGTGCGGATCGACGGCCGCGCCGCGTCCATTGGCGCCTACGTGGGACGGGACCATGCCGTCTCCTTCGACATCACCGCCGGCGGACGGGTGCTGCCCGCGCCGCTGCGTGCTGGAGGTTGAGTTGACAGAGCAGATTCAGCCGGTTCGGGGCATGAACGACGTATTGCCGGCGGAGATGGCCGCGTGGCAGGCGATCGAGACCGGCGCACGCGAGCTGCTCGGCGGTTACGGATATCAGGAAATCCGCGTGCCGGTGGTCGAGCGGACAGAGCTGTTCAAGCGGGCGATCGGCGAGCACACCGACGTGGTCGAGAAGGAGATGTATACCTTTGTCGATCAGGGCGGCGAGAGCCTGACGCTGCGCCCGGAGGGCACCGCGGGCGTGATGCGCGCACTTATCTCCAACGGCATGCTGCGCGGCCAGCGCCACAAGCTCTGGTGCGCAGGGCCGATGTTCCGTCACGAGCGCCCGCAGAAAGGGCGCTATCGGCAATTTCACCAGATCAGCGTCGAGGCGGTGGGCTACGGCGGCCCGGACGTCGATATCGAGCTGATCGCGCTGTGTGCGCGTCTCTGGCGCAGACTGGGACTGCAGCGCGTGCGTCTGGAGATCAATTCGCTGGGTACCGCCGAAGCGCGGCGCGCGTACCGCGAGCGACTGGTGGAGTACCTGCACGCCCATTACGATCAGCTCGATGCCGACAGCCGGCGCCGGCTGCAGGGCAATCCGCTGCGTGTGCTCGACAGCAAGAACCCGGAGCTGCGCGCGCTCATCGACGGTGCCCCGCTGCTGACCGAGCACCTCGATCCGCAGTCGCATGAGCACTTTCAGGGCGTTTGCACCGCGCTCGAGGGGCTCGGCATTCCCTTCAGACTCAATCCGCGCCTGGTGCGAGGCCTCGACTACTACAGCCGTACGGTGTTCGAGTGGATCACCGATGCGCTCGGGGCCCAGGATGCCGTATGCTCCGGCGGCCGCTACGATGGGCTGATTGCGCAGCTCGGGGGTGAGTCGACGCCGGGCATCGGTTTCGCGATGGGCATCGAGCGGCTGGTGGCTCTGCTGACGCAGGGCGGTCCGTGCGCCGCCCCTTCGACTGCGGACGTCTATATCGTCGTGAGCGGCCCGCGCGCCTCGAGTTTCGGTCTCGGGCTGATCGAGCGGCTGCGCGATGAGCTGCCGGGCCGGCGTTTCGAGCTCAACCTCGGCGGTGGCAACTTCAAGGCCCAGTTC
>JAJZZR010000237.1:0-3915 GCA_021797465.1 Pseudomonadota bacterium
GCAGAGGGTACAGCGCTCAAAGCGGTCGGATAGGCGCTGTTACCCGGCGCCGCGCACCAGCGCACTGAACCTCTTGTACGGGACGAAAAGACCACAGCCCATCAGCCGGCCGGAGCCGACGCCTTCGGCCATCAGCGCAAGCGAATCGCGCGGCGCAAGTCCCGCGACCATCACGCTGCGCGTGCAAAGCCAGCCGTTCGGGCTGGCCACCTGCCGTTTCTTGCCGCACATGATCTTCGGCGGTACGGGTCCAAGTGCATCGATCGCCCGTGCCACCCGATCGAGGAAGGCGTCCTCATCACCGGTCTCATCAATGACATGCTGGGCGTAGAGCGTATCCGACGGCGTAAGCGAATGGACCCTGGGCTCCCCGACGGTCAACGGGAACCCGCCAATTTCCAGCGTCTTGCCTGAAAGGGCGCTCGCGTCTTCGAGCCGTACCAGCGGCAGGCGCAATACCAGACGTGCCCGTCTGGAAAGGTAGATGAGAGCGCCCTTGCCGTCGTCGCGCTGCCAGCCGTTACCCGACTCGACCCCCAGAGCCAGACGCAAACCGGCGCTGCGCACCGATGCAAGCCAGGCCAGCTTTTCAATCACCGCCCGTGAAAGGACGGCAGTGTAATCGAGCGGAATCGCCCGGCCGGAGAGCGCGAACGCCAGATCGGCCGCCGTGCAGGCGGCGCCTCTGGCGTCTCCATCATCGTCGTTCCAGTAATGCGACCGCACACAACAAGGTTTCCTGGCCGGTCGCGCATCGTATATATCCCGTCGGAGATACACCGTGCCGCGCCAGCATATCCCATCTGCGCGATATCACCCGCCGCCGCTCGCGCCTAGAGTTCCTTTCGGATTCCGTAGTTTCGTGGCTTCGCGTGCGGCGAACGGGATTCGGAGTCCGTGAGCAGGTCAGAACAGACAACACGCGACACGAGACAATGAGCCCGAAAACCCCTGAAACACCCATGCTGGACCAGCTTGAAAGCGGCCCGTGGCCCAGTTTCGTCTCGGGCCTCAAGCGTCTGGCCAACGCCGAGGACAAGCCTTACGCCGGCATGATGAAAGACCTGCTCGGCCAGCTCGAGCGGTCCTACGAAACCAAGCGCGGCTATTGGAAGGGCGGCACGGTGGGCGTGATCGGCTACGGCGGCGGCGTCATCCCCCGCTTCAGCGAATTGCGCGGCGCGGACGGCACGCCCGAATTTCCGCAGGCGGCAGAGTTTCACACTCTGCGCATCATGCCGTCGCCGGGCATGCACTACACCACGGACGCGCTGCGCAAGATCTGCGAAGTCTGGGAGAAGTATGGCTCCGGCCTGATTGCCCTGCACGGCCAAAGCGGCGACATCATGCTGCAGGGATGCAGCAGCCGTAACGTTCAGCCCTGCTTCGACGAGCTGAACGAGTTGGGCTACGACCTGGGCGGCGCCGGGCCGGCCGTGCGCACCTCGATGTCCTGCGTGGGGCATGCCCGCTGCGAGCAGTCCTGCTACGACGAGATCCGCGCGCACACTCAGATCATCAATGCCTTTCTGGACGACATGCATCGTCCGGCGCTGCCCTACAAATTCAAGTTCAAGTTCTCCGGCTGCCCGAACGACTGCATGAACGCGATCCAGCGCGCTGACATGGCGGTGATCGGCACTTGGCGCGACGATATCCAGGTCGACCAGGACGAGGTGCGCAAGTTCGTGGCCATGCACGGTCGTCAGGCGATGATCGACAACGTCGTCACCCGCTGCCCGACCCGCTGCGTCTCGCTGAAGGATGACGAAACTGTCGCCATCGATAACCGCAACTGCGTGCGCTGCATGCATTGCATAAACGTCATGCCTAAGGCGCTGCGTCCAGGCAAGGACCGGGGCGTCACGATTCTTCTCGGCGGCAAGCGTACGCTAAAAATCGGGGATCTCTTCGGTACCGTGATCGTGCCGTTCATGAAGCTGGACAAGGATGAGGATTTCCGCAAGCTGCAGGCGCTGACTCAGAGCATCATCGACTTCTTCGCCGAGAACGCCCTCGAGCATGAGCGTACCGGTGAGATGATCGAGCGGATCGGCTTTGCCAACTTCCTCGAGGCTGTCGGTCTCGAGCCCGATCCGAGCATGGTGCTGCATCCGCGCACCAACCCCTATGTCCGCACCGACGGCTGGGACGAGGAAGTCGCCAAATGGAATGCGCGCAAAGGCTCACAAGATACGGAGGGCCTTTGATGAGCGGTCCCGCAAAGCCGCGCATGCCGATTGAGAGCGGCGTTCCGGATGCCTTCCAGTTCATGCATCCGATCCTGAATAAGAACTACGGCAAGTGGAAATGGCACGAGCGTCCCCGTGCGGGTGTCCTGCACCATGTGGCCGAGAACGGCGAGCAAGTGTGGACCGTGCGAGCCGGAACGCAGCGACAGATGGATGTCTTTACGGTCCGCAAGCTTTGCGACATCGCCGATGCGTATGCCGATGGCTACGTCCGTTTCACCATCCGCAGCAATATCGAGTTCATGGTCGGAGACGAGGCCAAGGTTGCTCCGCTGATCGCGGCCCTCGACGCCGCGGGCTTCCCCGTCGGGGGCACCGGCAATTCGGTCCGCGCAATCTCCCATACCCAGGGCTGGCTTCATTGCGACATTCCGGGCACCGATGCATCGGGAGTGGTCAAGGCGCTGATGGACGAGCTGCACGAGGAATTCGCCAACGAGCGGATGCCGAATCGCGTGGGTATCACCACCTCGTGCTGTGAGGTCAACTGCGGCGGCCAGGGCGACATTGCGGTCAACATCCAGCACACCAAACCGCCCAGGATCAATCACGACCTGGTGGCTAATATCTGCGAGCGTCCGGTCGTGGTGGCGCGCTGTCCGGTGGCGGCGATCAGGCCCGCCGTCGTCAATGGCAAGCCGACGCTGGAGGTCGACGAGACGAAATGCGTCTGCTGTGGCGCCTGTTACCCTCCGTGTCCGCCGATGCAGATCAATGATCCGGAGCATACGAAGATCGCCGTCTGGGTGGGAGGGAAGCACTCCAACGCCCGCAGCCGACCGATGTTCCACAAGCTCGCGGTGGCCGGTCTGCCCAACAATCCGCCGCGCTGGCCGGAAGTGTCCGCCGTGGTGAGGAAGATCCTGCGCGCCTATCAACAGGACGCCAGGGAGTGGGAACGCATTGGCGAGTGGATCGAGCGCATCGGCTGGCCGCGCTTCTTCGAGCTGACAGGCCTGCCTTTCACGCCCTACCACATCGATGACTGGCGCGGCGGCCGTGCGAGCCTGAACGCCTCGGCGCACATCCGCCTTTCGGCCGGCACCGGGGACGGACGATGAAGTTCGGAATACTCGTCAACGAGGGGCCCTATCAGCATCAGGCGTCCGACTCGGCCTATCAGTTCGCCGTGGCGGCATTGGCAAAAGGTCACGAAATCTATCGCGTATTCTTCTATAACGATGGCGTCAACAACGCGAACAAGCTGACCGAGCCCCCGCAGGACGACCGCAACGTGACGCGCCAGTGGTCGACACTGGCCGCGCAGCATGACATCGATCTGGTGGTGTGCGTGGCAGCGAGCCTGCGCCGGGGCATCAAGGCCGAGATTCTGGCGCCAGGCTTTCACATCTCCGGTCTCGGCCAGTTGATCGAGGCCGGCATCGAGGCGGACCGGGTGCTGGTCTTCGGCGACTGAGGAAGAAGTGAGAATGAGCGACACGCAAGACGAGGGCCGCGGCATCCCGAAGGTCAAGCGGTTCATGTTAGTCAACCGCAAGGCGCCGTACGGCACCATCTACGCGCTGGAGGCATTGGAAGTCGTGCTGATCGCCGCGGCGTTTGATCAGGATGTAAGCCTGGTGTTCGTGGACGACGGGGTCTACCAGATCAGGAAGGGGCAGCAGACCAAGGATAGCGGCCAGAAGAATTTTTCGCCCACGTA
>JAJZZR010000237.1:3925-16871 GCA_021797465.1 Pseudomonadota bacterium
TATGTGGAGCGGGAATCACTCGAGGCGCGTGGCCTCGCGGCGGACGATCTTCTGGTTCCGGTGCAGGTGCTCGGCGCCGTCGAGCTCGGCGCATTGATGGACGAGCAGGACGTCGTCTTCAGCTTCTGAAAGGGTTTCGCGATGGCTGTTTTGCATACGACCAATAAATCTCCGATGCAGACGCGCGATCTGGAATCCTGTCTGCGTCTCTCGCGCCCCGGCTCCGGCATCCTTCTGATGGAGGATGCGGTCTATGGCGCGCTGAAGGAGACTGCGGCGGGGACCATGTTGTCCAAAACAACGAAGGACAAGCGGATTTATGTGCTCGGACCCGATTTGGCGGCTCGGGGCTTCACGCCGGAGGAGGTGGTTCCGGGCGTCGAGGTGGTCGATTACGGCGGCTTCGTCGATCTGGCGGTTAAATATCATCATGTTCAGGCGTGGGTCTGACGTGTTACGGATTTGACGACATCTCAGGTATGGGCCTGTCAGGAGCAGAAACATGACGGCAGCAGTGGCCATAAAAGATAGCGAAGTGGCGGTCGACGAGGAGGGCTATCTGGTCAATCTCGCCGATTGGAATGAGGAGGTCGCGAATGCGATGGCGGCCGAGGACAACATCGCGCTCACGGAGAATCATTGGGAAGTGATCAATTTCCTTCGCGACTATTATGCGGAATATCAGGTCGCGCCCGCGATCCGTGTGCTGACCAAGGCGATCGGCAAGAAACTCGGGCCCGAAAAGGGAAACAGCAAGTATCTCTACGAGCTCTTTCCCTACGGTCCGGCCAAGCAGGCCTGCCGCTATGCCGGTTTGCCGAAGCCGACGGGCTGCATTTGATCGGCGGATAGCGGTGCCGGGGGGCGGTAGCCGTCGGGACGGGTCGGCGGCTGGGCGCTGCGAATGCAGGTGGCGGACACCCCGAGGCTGTACGTCATGTCGGTCATAACCGTGACCTACGCGCTTCTGCTCTACACGGCGATGGCGACATTCGTTGTCGGCGTGAGCTACAGGGTGTTCATGTATGCGCGTGCACCGGCGCCGTTGAGGATCCCGACCATGCCGGCTCCGATGACGCGCACCGGCGTCGTCTTTCGCGTGGCGCGGGAGGTTGGGCTGTTCGAAAGCCTTTTCAAGTCCAACAAATGGACCTGGATCTTCGCAGTGATGTTCCACCTCGGACTGTTGCTCGAGGTACTGCGCCACCTGCGATTTTTCATTCAGCCGATCTGGTTCTGGGTGGTGCTGATTCAACCGTTCGGGGTCTATGGCGGAATGCTCATGGTGGCGGGGATTGTGGGTCTTCTCGGACGCCGGCTCCTCTTGGCGCGGGTGCGTTATCTCAGCGATCCTTCCGACTACCTGATGCTGTTTCTGCTGCTGGGGATAGGCCTTTCGGGGTTCGCGGTCCGGCTTGTCGATCACACCGACATCGTCTCGTTCAAAGCCTTCGTGCTGGGTCTGCTTTATTTCCACTGGCGGCCGCTCCCGGTCAATCCCCTTCTCCTGACGCACCTGACTTTGGTGTCGCTGCTGCTGATAGTGTTTCCGTTCAGCAAGCTGCTTCATGCGCCGGGCGTGTTCTTTAGCCCCACGCGCAACCACGTGGACGATGCGCGTGAACAACGGCACCTGGCGCCCTGGGCGGCGCAGCTCGAGCGCGGCGGCAGCGAGGTGTAGCGTGGCGAAGACCGACTTCGAGATTCCCGTGATCGGGGACTATCTGCAGACGCCCGATCTGCATCCCGGTGCGATGGCCAAGAGCGCTCCGTTCAAGGCCGCGGCGAAGCATCAGCAGGCGCTCGGGTTTCCGGGGGAGCTGGTCGAGAATTGGGAGGAGCTGGCGGTTGCGAAGCTCGCAGAGCTGCTGAAGAGATACAGGTCGCTGCGGGTTTATCTGGACGCATGCGTCAAATGCGGCGCTTGCACGGACAAATGCCATTTCTTCCTGGGCACGGGCGATCCGAAGAATATGCCGGTCGCGCGACAGGATCTGTTGCGCTGCGTCTATCGGCGGCATTTCACGCTCGCGGGCAGGCTGTTTCCAAGACTGGTCGGCGCGCGTGATCTCGACGCCGACTTGCTCGAGGAGTGGTACCGATATTTCCACCAATGCTCGCAATGCCGGCGCTGCTCGGTGTTCTGCCCGTTTGGCATTGACACGGCGGAAATCTCCATGGCGGCGCGCGAGATTCTGGATGAGATCGGCGTCGGCGAGAAATACTGCAACGAGATCATCGGCAAGGTCCACACCGTGGGCAACAATTTGGGTTTGCCGGCGCCGGCCCTCGCCAACACGCTGGAAGGCCTCGAAGAGGACGTGAAGGAGGACACCGGGGTCGATGTCCGCTTTCCGCTGGATGTCCAAGGCGCCGAGGTTCTGCTCATCGCGCCGTCGGCGGATTTCTTCGCCGAGCCGCACGTCGACGGCCTGATCGGCTATGCCAAGGTATTCCATCAGGCCGGCATCAGCTGGACGCTGAGCTCCTATGCCTCCGAGGCCGCGAACTTCGCTTTGTTCATCGGCAATTACGCACAGATGCGCAAGGTGGCGCTGCGCATCCGCAAGGCCGCCATCGATCTCGGTGTGAGGCGCATCATCGTGGGCGAATGCGGCCATGCTTGGCGTGTGGCCTACAGCTTCTGGAACACGCTCGCCGGGCCGTTCGATTTCCTCGATCCCCGTTACCCCATACCGCAGCACATCGTCGAATTCACCTACGATCTGATCCGCAGGGGAGTGATCAAGCTCGACAAGGAAGCCAACGATCACATGAAGCTCACCTTCCACGACTCCTGCAACGTGGCGCGAGCCACGCGCATGGGCGACAGGCCGGGGGGACAATTCGTGCTGCCGCGAGAGGTGATCAAGGCGAGCTGCAATCATTTTTTCGATATGACACCCGAGTCCATCGGAGAGAAGACGTTCTGTTGCGGCGGCGGCGGCGGTCTTCTCACCGACGAGCTGCTGGAGCTGCGCGTCAAAGGCGCGCTTCCGCGCATGCAGGCGTTGCGCGAAGTGCATGAGGAGCATGGCGTCACCCACATGGCGGCGATCTGCGCGATCTGCAAGAGCCAGTTCAGCAAGGTACTGCCCTATTACGGTTTTCCGATGGACACCATCGTGAGCTTGCATCAGCTCGTGAGCAACGCCATCCGAATGGGCATCAATTCATGAGCGCCCAATGCAAACGCGGCGGGGGAATGTGACATGTCCATATCGGCGAAGGAAAAAAGCGTGAAGCCGACGTTCCGCCGGTACCGCGATGGCGATGCGACGCGGGGGTCGTGGCGTGAGGTCATCTTCCAGGCCGGCCATTCTCATAAATGCCCGACCTATGTGCAGCGCACGCCGCCTTGCCAGGGAGGCTGTCCCTCGGGAGAGGACATCCGTGGCTGGCTCGACATCGTACGCGGCCTCGATAAGCCAACCGGCGGGCGGGCCTGGCAGGAATACGCCTTCCGCCGTCTGACCGAAGCCAATCCGTTTCCCTCGGTCATGGGGCGCGTCTGCCCGGCACCATGCGAGAGCGGTTGCAACCGCAACGAAGTGGACGATCATGTCGGTATCAATGCGGTGGAACAGTTCATCGGTGATACCGCGCTCAAAGAAGGATATCGCTTCGATCCACCTGCCAGGGAAACGGGGAAAAGGGTCGCTGTGATTGGCGGTGGTCCGGCGGGGCTTTCGTGCGCCTATCAGCTTCGCCGCCGCGGCCACGAGCCCACCATTCTCGAGGAAAAGGCGAAGCTCGGCGGGATGTTGCGTTACGGCGTGCCGCGCTATCGGGTGCCGGAGGCGATCCTGGACGGCGAAGTCCAGCGGATCCTCGGGATGGGAGTGGCCGTGCGCGTCAATTGCCGCGTCGGCAAGGACGTGAGTCTCGAGGATCTGGCACATGACTACGATGCGGTGTTTTGGGGTATTGGCACGCAGCTTGGCCGCAAGCTACCCATTCCCGGCGCGGATGCGCCCAATTGCATCGACGGCATCGAGTTCCTTCACGCCTTCAGCGCCGGGCGACTGAGCTCGGTGCCGAAGCGCGTCATCGTCATCGGCGGCGGTGATACGTCCATCGACGTCACCACGGTTGCGCGCAAACTCTCCGGCCAGGCTGGCGGGGCTGCCGGCAAGCCTGCCACTTACACTGCCGATATGGTGACGGCGCAGGCGGTCTTTGGCGGCGCGCAAGTTACCCTGACGACGATTTTCCCACTGGCCAATATACAGGCTTCGCCGCGCGAAGTGGCCGATGCGCGTTCGTTGAATGTCGATATCCACGGCGGCGTGATGCCGCTGGAAATCCTGCGGGATGAAAAGGGTCATGCAAGGGGCGTGCGCTACGGGGCTTGCCGCATCGAGAAGAACCTGCCGGTGCGCATCGAAGGCGGCAGGGAATTCGAGCTCGAATGCGATCTGGTGATCTTCGCGGTCGGCCAGAAGGGGAATCTGACGGGACTCGAGGCCCTCAACAACGGGCGCGATGCCATCAGCGCAGGAGGCCTGTTCGAAGTCCCGGGCCATCCCGGTCATTTTGTCGGCGGCGACATCGTCACGCCGCACCTGCTTACGACCGCCATCGGTCATGGCTGGATCGCGGCGGAGGCGATCGACGTCTACCTCGCCGGCGCGGTGCCCGCAAAACGCCCGAAGGTGGACAAGCACCAGTTCGAGTTGATCCAGGCGCTGCGCCATGCCGGGCTCGAACTCACCGACTATAGTCACGAAGCGGTACGCGGCACGTACCAGGCAGGCTTCGCCGTTCACAACTTCGACAATCGCGCTGAGCGCGAGATCATAAAGTCGTCGGAACAATTCCTGGGGCATTTCGCGCCCGAGCCGCGCCTGGAGCGCGAGGAGCGGCGTCTTGCCGAAGTTTTCGCCAATGGCGGCGAGCGTATCAAGACGCCGCTCGAGGAGCAGGCGATCACGGAAGCCAGGCGCTGCATGAGCTGCGGGTTGTGCGTCGAGTGCGACAATTGCGTGGTCTACTGCCCGCAGACGGCGGTGAAGAGGGTGCCGAAGGCAGAGCATGCCATCGGCCGCTATGTCTTCACGGATTACGGCCGGTGCATCGGGTGCCACGTCTGCCACGACGTGTGTCCGACCGGCTATATCCAGATGGGCTTGGGTGAGTAGCCGCGATGGCGGCAATGCATCGCCGGAAGAGAATCTGGACAGCGCAAGGCGCTGGCCCCGAAGGGGCGAGTCCCGCGATGGGGCGAGCGATCCGGCGGATCGTTCCGGCATTGCTGTTTACGCTTGTCGCGGCGTGCACGGGCCGCGTGCCGATGCCAAAAATCCCCGCGGCGAAGGGCGCACATTGCGTTCGTCCGACGCAGTGGATGATCAAGAACCACATGAAGCTGTTGATGCAGCTGCGCTACGAAGCGGTGCATGAGGGGATCCGTCATAAAGCGGAGTCGCTCCCCGGCTGCATAAACTGCCATGTGTCGCGGCTGCCGGACGGGAAATATCCGTCGGTGACGAGCAGGAAGTTCTTCTGCAACGCTTGTCACGAGTACGTAGGGGTGCGCATCGACTGCTTCGAATGCCACACCAATCGGCCGCAGACCGATGGCGCGGTGGTGGCGGAGACGGGCCGGGAATGGGTCCTTGCCGCCGGTGCGTGGAGGCACCGTGCAGCCGTGTCGGGGCGGAAGGCGGATGCCGCGTCGACGGTGTCCGCCGCGCAAGGCAGGCGCTGGAGATCACCGTACCGGAGATCGCATGAGCGATGAGCATGCAGGGCCTGGGGGCGCCGAGAACGACGTCGACGAGGGGCGGCGGCGCTTTCTGGGCGCTGCGGCGGTGAGCGCGCTGGTGCTGGCCCCGGGAGTGAGCCTGATCCGCTACGCCGAAGGTGATGAGCGGAGTACGGCGGGCGCCAGCTCCAAGACCCGCTGGGGCCTGCTGATCGACACCACGAAGTGCAAGCCGTCCTGCACCGCCTGCGTCACGGCGTGTTCATCGTATAACGGTTGGAAGAACGAAGGCCGCCCTACCGACCCGCAATGGATTCGTAAGGTGCAGGTGACGGACCCGAGCACGGGCTTTTCGCGCTCGGTACCGGTGATGTGCCAGCACTGCGCGAACGCGCCCTGCGTTGAGGTCTGCCCCACCGGGGCCTCCTTCAGGCGCGCCGACGGCATCGTGCTGGTCGACCGGCACATCTGCATCGGCTGCCGCTATTGCATGATGGCCTGTCCGTACAAGGCGCGCTCCTTCGTCAGCGAGAACCTCACCAACCAGAAACCCTGGGCTCCGCGCGGCAAGGGCACGGTTGAGGGGTGCACGTTGTGCGTCCCGCGCATCGATGCGGGCAAGATACCGGCCTGCGTGGAGGCCTGTCGGCGCGAAGGCGGCCGGGCGATGACCTTCGGGAATCTGAAGGACCCCGCGAGCGCAATCAGCCGCGCGCTTGCCGAGTATCCTTCGGCGCAATTGCGCGCCGACCTGATGCTCGATACCGGTGTGCATTATCAGGGACTATAGGCGATGAGGGCGATCCATTACCGCGAGATCGACGGGCGCAGCGTCGGGTTTTGGGGCTTGGCGGCACTGCTGGCCGCGTTCATGGCCGCGGGAGTGACGGCGGCGTATTTCATGGCGCACATCGGCCACATCATTACCGGTATGACCAACCAGGTGGTCTGGGGTATGCCGCATGTGTTCGCGGTGTTTCTGATCGTGGCGGCCTCGGGTGCGCTCAATACCGCTTCCATCGCCTCGGTGTTCGGCAGGGTTGCGTACCGGCCGCTGGCGCGCTTGTCCGGGCTCTTGGCCATCGCGCTTCTGATCGGCGGGCTCGCAATCGTGGTGCTTGATCTCGGACGGGCGGATCACCTCGGCGTGGCCCTGACGCATTTCAATTTCCGCTCGATCTTCGCCTGGAACATCTTCCTCTATACCGGCTTCGTGGCGGTGACGGGGTGGTATCTGTGGGTGATGATGGAGCGGCGGCTGAACCGCTACACCCGCATGGTCGGCACCGTCGCTTTCCTGTGGCGGCTGATCCTCACCACGGGCACCGGCTCGATTTTCGGCTTTCTGATCGCCCGTCAGCCGTACGACGAAGCAATCATGGCGCCGTTGTTCGTCATGATGTCTTTCTCCTTCGGGTTGGCGATCTTCATCCTGGTGCTGATGGCGGCGTTCAAGGGCGCGCGGCGGCCGCTGGGTGACGATACCCTGATGCGGCTGAAGAATCTTCTCGGCGTGTTCGCTGCGGGCGTGCTGTACTTCCTGCTCGCCTTCCACATCACCAAACTCTACGAGGCCGCGTTCCGTGGGGCCGAGGCGTTTCTCTTGTGGGACGGCGGGATCTACACTTTTCTTTTCTGGTTCGGGGCGGTCTTTCTGGGCGGGATGTTGCCAATGCTGCTGTTCTGGTTGCCGCAGACACGCCGCTCGCGCGCCGCGGCCGGCTGGGGATCGGCGTCGGTCGTCGTGGGAGGGCTTGCGCTCATGTATGACATCATCATCGGCGGCCAGGCCTGGCCGCTCTCGATCTTCCCCGGCATGAAGGTTTCCAGCTCCTTCTACGATGGGGTAGTGAACTCCTATTCCCCGAGCCTCCCGGAGTGCGCACTCGCTCTCGGCGGGTGCGCACTGGCTCTGTTCATCATCCTCTTCGCGCTGAAACTCCTGCCGTTCCTCCCCGAGAGTCTTGCAGACGAAGGCGTCGTCGAATCCGACATGGGGTCCGCCAAACCCAAGGCGGCCGCCGGCGCGGCCTGAGGAAGGCGCCCGAATCATGCCGCAGGTAATGATCAGCGCCGTCCACAAATCGTCGGGCAAGACGACCGTGAGCTTGGGTCTGTGCCGCGCGTTGGCCGTGCGCGGGACCCGGGTGCAGCCCTTCAAGAAGGGTCCAGATTACATCGATCCGATGTGGCTCACCGAGGCGGCGGGCCGGCCCTGCCACAATCTCGACTTCCGCGCCATGACCCCGATCGAGATCAAGGCGCGCTTCGTTCGCCATGCGCGGGACGCGGATATCGCACTCGTCGAAGGCAACAAGGGGCTGCACGACGGAATGGATTTGCAGGGCAGTGACAGCAATGCCGCGCTGGCGCAACTGCTCGGACTACCGGTGGTGCTGGTGGTGGACACGCAGGGGATGACGCGCGGGATTGCGCCGCTCATCCTCGGGTTTCAAGCTTTCGCACCGCAGGTGCGCATCGCGGGGGTGATCCTCAACAAGGTGGCGAGCGCGCGCCACGAAGAAAAACTGCGCGCGCCGGTCGAGCATTACACTGACGTTCCGGTGATCGGCGCCATCGCGCTGCAGCCGTCCATGGCGATTACCGAGCGCCATCTGGGCCTGATGCCGACGTGCGAGACACGGAACGCGGAACAGGTGATCGCTCGCATTGCGCAGACCGTGGGCGCGGCGGTGGACCTGCCCAGATTGACGGAGATCGCCGCGCTGGGAGGACCACCGTCGGTGCCCGCCGCGCCCGCGCGCGCACCGGCCGGCCGCTGCGATGTGCGCATCGGAATCGCGCGCGATGCGGCGTTTGGCTTCTACTACGCTTCGGATCTGGAGGCGCTCAGGGAGGCCGGAGCGGAACTGGTGGAATTCAACACGCTGCGCGATCCGCATTTGCCTGAAGTCGACGGCCTGTTCATCGGCGGTGGTTTCCCGGAAACCCATCTCGATGCGCTGCAGTCCAACGCACGCCTGCGCCGGGAGCTGCGCGCCGCCATCGAGGCCGGGCTGCCGGTCTATGCCGAATGCGGCGGTCTGATGTATCTGTGCCGTCGCATCAGCTGGCAGGAGCGCAGAGTCGAGATGGTCGGCGCGATCCCGGCCGACGTGGTCATGAGCCGGCGCCCGGCAGGCCACGGTTATGTCCGGCTGCGCGAGACCGGCAAGGGACCCTGGCCAGGTGCAGGCGCGCAATTCGATGCGCACGAGTTCCATTATTCGACGTTGACAAATATCAGCGCCGGTCTCGATTATGCCTACGAGGTTCTGCGTGGGACTGGGATCGATGGCCGCCGCGACGGCATCGTCTACCGTAACCTGCTGGCCAGCTACGCGCATCTGCATGATTCGGAAGCCAATCCCTGGGCGCGGCGTTTCGTGAGCTTCGTGCGCCGCTGTGCGCAGCGAGCGCCGACGCGTATCGCCGCCGGCGCCTGATGTCGGATTCGCGACTTGCCGCAGGTCCCGACTTAGTTTAGCATTTTCTAATAGGCTATTGGCGGGCGCGATGCCGTGCCGAGGGGCCGTTAGAGAATGAGTGTCATCGGGCGCACGCAGAGTTCCGCCGGGCAGGAGGCACCGCGGACGGTCGGACATTGCGCCGGGATCATGCGCCGCGCCGAGGGGCCGGGCTTGCGGCTGGCGCTGCTGCTTGGCGCGCTGGCCGCGCTGGCGTCGCTGTTTGCCGCCGAACCGGTTTGGCGTATGCGACTTTCCGTGCTTGCGCTCGGTGTGACCGCTGCGGCAGCGGCGCTGACACTGCTCTTTGAGCGACGCGTCCGCCGCAATCTTCTGCAGCCGCTGGCCGATCTGCGCGATTGGGCAGCCCGGATGCGCGGGGGCGACCTTACGGCACGAATGCCCGAGCCGCAAACCGGTGAGTTTCGCCAACTGGCGCAGGAAGTCAACGGCGTGGGCGAGATGGTGTCCGGCCTGTCTGCGCAGATGGAGGCGCGGGTACAAAAGACGACCCACCGCATCGCCCAGAAGACGCGCTCGCTGGAAGTTCTCTGCGACGTCGCGGCAACGATCAACACCTCGCGTGACCTCGATCAGCTGCTCAAGAAATTTCTCGAGATCATCAGCGAGGTCGTCGAGGCCCGGGGGGGACTGGTCCGTCTGCTGACCAGCGACGGGCAGCTGCGGCTCGTGGCCGGCAAAGGACTCGACGAGGAAATCTTCGGCCGCGAGCGCCTGGTACCGGTGAACCAGTGTGCTTGCGGCAGGGCCGTCACGGAGCGGAAACCACAATTCCGCGCTCTTGAGCTTTGCCGCGAAGTGGTGGGCCGGCCGATGCTTGCCTGCGACGACTGCATGGAGATGGTGGCGGTGCCGCTGATCTACCGCGGGCGGGTACTCGGCATTTATAACCTGTTCTTGGAGCGGCCGCTTCCATTCCCGCGCGAAGACCTGAGCGATCTGCTCAAGAACATCGGCCGCCACCTCGGTATGGCGATCGAGAAGGCGCGGCTGGACGAGGAGGCCAAGCGTCTCAGCGTCATGGAGGCGCGCACCGTTCTCGCCCACGAGCTGCACGATTCGCTTGCGCAGACTCTGAGCAGTCTGCGCTTCCAGGTGCACACGCTCGACGAAACTCTTCTGGCGGGCGACCAACCGGCGGCCCGCAACTTTCTCAGCCGCATCACCAACAGCCTGGATGAGGCGAATCGGGAGCTTCGCGAGCTGCTGGTCCAATTTCGTGCGCCGATGAGCCATGATGGCCTTGTCACGGCGGTCGAGCAGGTGGTCGACAGCTTCGCCCGCGAAAGCGGCGTCGATATCTTCTTTCAGCGGGAATGGCACGATGTAAGTCTGCCTGCGCACCTGGAGATGCAGGTGCTGCGGATCGTGCAGGAGGCTCTGGCCAACGTGCGCAAGCACGGCGAGGCTCAGCACGTGCGGGTGATCCTGCGCGACGACGGGACCGAGAATACCGGTTGGGTTCTGATCGAGGATGATGGCGTCGGGTTCAGGCAGGCCGATATCGATGAGCGTCCCGGCGAGCATCTGGGCCTGTCGATCATGGAGGATCGGGCACGCCGGCTCGGCGGCACGCTCAGGATCGAGAGTGAAGTCGGGGAGGGCACGCGCGTAATGCTCGCATTTCCCCTGCCGCGCGAGGTTACGTCACCTATTAGCGCGGCCGGCTAGTCGAAAATGCACGTTCTCATCATCGATGATCACACGCTGTTCCGGGTCGGGCTGAAGGGTCTGTTGGAGCGGCGCGGCATCGGGGTCAGCGTCGTCGGCAGCGGGGAGGACGGCGTGCGCCTGGCGGGACAGATCCAGCCCGACGTGGTGCTGCTCGACCTCAGGATGCCCGGGTTGAGCGGCCTGGCGGTGCTTCAGCGCCTGCGGGAGGCCGGTTTCGGCCGGCCGGTGGTGATGCTCACCACCAGTAATGATGAGCACGATCTGGTGGGATCGCTACGCTGCGGCGCCCAAGGCTATCTGCTGAAAGACATGGACCCGGAGGCGCTGGTCCAGGCGCTGCACGAGATTCTTGCCGGCAAGACCGTGGTCACGCCCGAGCTTGCCACGGTTCTCGCCAAGGTGGTGCAGCGTGGCGTAGAGGACAGCGCGAACCATCGAGCGCAGTTCGAGGACCTGACGCCGCGGGAACTCGAAATCCTGGGCCATCTGGCCGAGGGCGCGAGCAACAAGATCATTGCCCGCCGCCTGGGCATCTGCGACGGCACGGTGAAGCTGCATGTGAAGGCGATCCTGCGCAAGCTGAGGCTGTCCTCGCGCGTGGAGGCGGCCGTGATGGCGGCGCAGCGCGGTCTTGGTGTCAAGGCGTGAAACTCGACCGACACGGCGCCGGCCCACGAGCCCACGGCGCGGGCGCCAGGCCGAGCGCCGTCAAGACTCGGCTTCCCGCGGGAGTGAAGTTCCCCGGGGGTTGGCGAACTCCTGCGATCGCCGAAAATTCCCTCAGCATCAGCCGCTGCTCGGCCCGCGTACTGACGCGATATCGGGCACGGACCGCATCGATCGATTCGCGCCGGGCCACTCCGTTCGAAGTCTTCGCCATGTTGCCTCCCCGGGTTACCCGTGCTTCTGGTAATAGTCATTGTGAGGGCACGCGCTTTGCCGGTAACGGATCACCTGCGGCAATGCACGGTGACGTTCCACGGTCCAGCGGCGAATGTTTCCCCCTGGGTTCTACGGTGTGAACCGCCCCGGGTTTCTCGGGGAGCTTCGGGTTGAGGTCAGACCGTCCTTTTGACCGTTTGAGCTTGGTCGGCCGCTACTCCGGCAACGCTGGAGATAAAGCTGGGTACGGTCTGGTCACGCCAGACTGGCACCAAGAAGTGACGGTACGCGGTACACCCAACGTTTCTGCGCAGGATCAAGCGCAAACTTGATCCAGCGCAATTTGTGGTCACAGGCCGGGGCTATTGTGCGCGGTCGGACAGACGCTGAATCCGCCGGTACCCGTGGCCGCCCGCCGAATATGACGTATTCAACCCAAATTGACCGCTTCGCCCCGGGATTCGAGCATGTTCCGCGCGAGTCGATTTTCCCGGACGCATTCGCTTCCCGAGCCTGAGTTCATGATCAACACTCCGTTCCCGCGGCTCCGAATCCGCAGCCACGACTTGCTGCCCGTAATCCAAGGGGGCATGGGTGTCGGCATCTCCGGCCACCGGCTCGCTGGGACGGTGGCCAAGCACGGCGCGGTCGGCACCGTGGCAAGCGTCGACCTGCGGCGCCTGTATCCCGATATCATGAAGCGGCTGCGCAAGTGCAAGGATACGGCCTCACATGGCGCAGCCAACGTCGAGGCGCTCGATCGTGAGGTGCGCGCCGCGCGAGCGCTCGCCGGACCCAACGGCTTCATCGCCGTGAACGTCATGCGCGCCCTTTCAAACTATGCCGATTTGGTCGTCCAGGCTTGCAAGAGCGGCGCAAACGCCGTTGTGTCGGGCGCCGGATTGCCGTTCGATCTTCCGGATCTCACGGAATGCTTTCCCAACGTGGCGCTGATCCCAATTCTGTCGGAAGAGCGGGGCATACGTGCTGTATTGAAACGCTGGGGTCGCAAGGGTCGGATCCCCGATGCCGTGATCATCGAACATCCCCGCTACGCTGGCGGCCACCTCGGCGCGACGCGCATCGAAGACGTGAGCGACGCCCGCTTCGATTTCGTGCGTGTGATCGAGGGCGTTCGCAGGGTATTGGAGGAGATCGGGATTGCGTTCGAACGCATTCCGCTTGTTCCCTCCGG
>JAJZZR010000260.1 GCA_021797465.1 Pseudomonadota bacterium
AGGTAGTCGAGCTCGCCAAGTGCCGTAACGCCCGAGTGCTTTTCAATGATGCGACGACCCCAATAGTCCGGCCCGGCATCGCGGAGCGCGCCGAACAGGCCCTTGAGCCGCGTGGTCTCGTAGGTCTGATCCGATAACGGAAGCTCAACCGGGTCGATTGGCACGGCATCGCTGCGCCCCAAGTAGCTGCGCCCGTAGACGAAGCGGCCGAACGGGACATCTGCTCTATCCGTCGCAAGCACGAAGCGGCCTGAGATGACAAACTCCGTCGTCCCGGGAAGCATGAGATACACGAAGGCTTCAGAAGTCATTGTCGAGTGCGCCTTTGCGGGTCGGATAGGCGCGTTCGCGCGCTCGCGCAACTCGCTGGACGAGGGCATCGCGCGTGGGATCGGCGAGCTCATGCGCTTGACCGAGCAGGTCGTATACCCAAAGAAGCGACCAATAGACGCCGATGGCGGTGCCGGGCTTCCCCGTCTCGGCGGCGGCGACGGTTCGGTACCCCACGCCGATCTTCACGGCAACTTGCTCAATCGAGAGATTGCGCGCCAGGCGTGCTGTGCGCAGGTTCGCCCCGAGTGTCTTCAGGACGCGTTCGACCTCGAAGGGAGGTGCCATCGTGAGGGTGTTTTGCTTGGACACGGTTATACGTTAAACTACCGGAAAGCCGGTCTTTTCCACCTTTTAAGGCTACTCCCTTCGTCGGGCCCTGTCTACGGCCATGAACATTAAACAGCTGTACTCAGACACTTTTCAGCGTTTTAACGCCCAACGACGGGCACATCAAGTGGTCAGGGCGATCGCGGAAGGCCTCTTCGGGCTCAGGGCCGTTGAGGAATTTGTGTTCAGTCGTGTGAGCAAGAACGCCATGGCTGCAAAAGATGCATCACTGATCGTCCAGACCGGTGCCGGCCGATGCAATGGGATGGACGTCCCCACCCATCCCCGGACGGCATCGATGTGCCGAAGTGGGAGCGCATAGCAGCCACCTGGACGGAGCGGGCGCATCCACCAAGAAGATTACGACAGTCGGTATCGATCTGGCGGAGAACGTATTCCAGGTCCACGGGGTCGATGAGCGCGGGAAAGCCGTGCTGAAGAAGTAACTTAAACGCCACCAAGTGCTGGGGTTTCTCGGCAATATGCCACCGCCGTGCCTGATCGGCATGGAAGCCTGCGGCGGAGCGCACTTCTGGGCCCGCCAGCTGCAGGCCCAGGGTCACACCGTGCGCCTGATGGCCCCGCAGTTCGTCAAGCCGTAAGTGAAGAGCAACAAGAACGATGCGGCCGATGCGGAGGCGATCTGTGAGGCCGTGGGCCGACCGAACATGCGATTTATCCCAATCAACAAGCGAGGAGCAGCAATCGGCGCTGATGGTGCATCGCGCCCGGGCACGCACGATGGCCAACCGCACGGCTCAGGTGAACCAGATCCGTGGGCTCTTGGGCGAGTTTGGGTTCGTGGTGTTCGCACTGCCTGGCCGAACGGCCGGTCAGACTGCGCCGCCGCTTCGCGGCGACGCCCAGAAAAACGACGTAGAAAGCCGCAGTGGGAACGAGACGAGGGAATCTCACCGAGAGCCCCAAGACTCACCCGATCAACTCAGAACCGCGCCTCAACCCCAGAATCACGCGGTTCCCGACCACCGTTCACATCGGGCAGCCGGCGCGGTTCAGTTCGCCATCTGTGCCTCGCAGTGAACCGGAAAGTTGACGGATCGGGCGATGAAGCACAGCCCGTGCGCCTGCTCGTGCAGCGCCAGCGCCCGTGCGCCATCCCCGCCGGCGCCGATGCGCACCCGAGGCCGCAGTGTCACGCCGATGAACGCGCCGCACCATGCGCCTCATCGTGATAATCGAGCACGTTGATCCCGTTGACGGCGCACAGGTGCAAGTACCAGAGCACGTGACAGCTCGCAAGACTCGCCAGCAACAACTCCTCCGGGTTGTACCGGTGGGCATCGCCGCGAAAAGCAGGATCGTGGCGCCGCCCAAACCTCATCGACATTTTCCAAATGAGAGCACCGTCACGCGCCTGGTTGACGCGACCGCTACTTGAGCAGTAGATAAGCGGCAATTACAGCGCTCCACGTGCACTCGTGGCCATGGAGCACAGATTGGGTTCCGTCGAGCAACTCTGCGCGCCGCCGCGATTACGACGACCTTCAACTGCCAGGGGGCGACGTCCCTCTCGCGGATGAAGTCGATGACGAACCACCAGACGGCCAATCCAATATCAGGCGCGTCGAGCAGCGTTAGCGTTGCACGACCTTTCCGGGAATCTCGCGTCGGAGAGCGTCGGATTCAGGCTGCCTAGCTCGAAAAGTCGCACCACCATAAACGCTGGGGAGAGGACCAACGGTACTCCGCCGTCCTTGTCGAGGCCGGCCCACGCTTGCGGGCATTGGCGCACCGGCTGAACTCGAGTAACGACTTTAGATGGGCCCTCCGGAGGCGATATCGAAATTCTCTCGCCACGTCGAGCGCTCCGGAGACGACTTCATTCGATGCCAACAGGTCCAGCGAGTGAAATTCGCAACTTGCCGGCTGCGGAAGGGGCAACGTCCACCTTGGCTTTTGAATCGACCCGGGATGCAGCAGACACCGGCAGGAGATACGATCATGCTGCCGCCGCGGTTGGTGACGGGGAAATGCGATGGAACACGCGGGCTCATATACTGTTTTTTCCGTGCCCGGCTGGGGCTCTGCCCTCGCCGAGGCGATGCTGGCGCTGTGTTCCGCGCCGGTGCGCATCGAGGACGTGACCGGCTTTGACAGGCCAGGTGGGGCACGCGAGCGGCTGCTGAAAATCAACTCGCTCGGACAGGTCCCTACTCTCCTTCTGCCTGAGGGCTCGGTGATGACCGAGAGCGCGGCCATCGCTCTACTTCTGTCGGAACGTTACCCGCAGGCCGGACTCGCGCCCGCCCCCGGAACGCCCCTCAGGTCCGCCTTCCTGCGGCGGCTCATATGGATCGCAGCGAATATCTATCCCACGTTCACGTACGGAGACTATCCTGAGCGGTGGGTCAGCGCCGATCCGATGTCTCTGAAATCAGCAACCGATCGCTATCGCGAGCGACTCTGGCGGCACCTTGAATCGGACGTGAGCGCAGGCGAATGGGTGCTCGGCGCCGAGTTCTCCGTACTCGATGTCTACATCGCCGTCATGACGCACTGGAGGCCGGGACGCTCCTGGTTTGCGGCGCAGTGCCCGTGCTTGCATGCGATTGCTGCTCGCGCCGACGATCATCCACTTCTCCAGGTCGTTCTGCGGCGCAACTTTCCCTCGTCGGCGTGAGGGTTCCGCGACGTCCTGGTGGCATTGTCAATCGGCTCACCGACAACGCCCGAGCGACCGCTTTGGCGCACCTGATGTGAGGCGTTCTCTGTCCGGAATTGGCCGATAGTTCGTTGGCGCTATCCTCAATGCGCTGGCCTGCGAGCCAACCGCCGCGAACATCACGCCGCGGGTTCTCCGGTCGCGAACGACCCCGTGAGGGCCACACCGCCGCCGGCCGTCGCTGCCGGTCAGGTCATAATCCAAGAACGTACACCGGCGCCATGGCTGCGACAGCAAGTACAACCTGGACCATAAGGACGCCGAGCACCAGTCGTGGCGTCTGCGGAAGCCACTTGACCGCGAACCAGGCGATCCCGATTCCCTGGCAGACCATCAGCAGCTGCCAAGTGTGCGCCACCGCGCCTTCGTCCGTGTGGGGCGGGGGAATTCCAAATCTGGCGAGAGCGACGAGGACCAAGCCGAGCGCCGCAATGGACATCGCCATCGGCACGAAGGCACTCGGTTGCTTCGAGAGAGCGAGGATGGAGCCGGGATATTCACTCATGGCAAGACCTTCATGGGGTGGCCGTGACCAGCGCTCGCAGAAGGCCGAAAGAAGGACATCCGAGATCGTGCGCATCCCGCCGGGACTCGCGTGCAGGAGGTCCGCGAACTCCTCGCCGTAGCGCTCGCGCCAGGCGGGCGGATAGGTGCGCAGCAGCCAGCGGACGAGCGCGCGATTCATACGAACCTCAGCCTCTTCGTCCCGGCAGTGACGAATTGCTGCAACGTCGAAAGCTGCGCGCGCAACATACGCCGGCCGGCTGCGGTGATCCGATACGGGCGGCGTCGCTCCTCCGGCGGCAAGGGCTCGATCAGGCCCCGGGCTTCGAGACGCGCGATGGCCCCGTAAAGCGTGCCCGGCCCCAGCCTGGTTCCACAGAGACTCGCGATGTCCTCGATCATGGCATGACCATGCTTGGAGCCGCCCGCCAGACTCGCAAGAACCAACAGCGGCGGATCGGAATAATGGCCCAACGCCTCGTCATCAGGAGGTGTTACTACGTGGCGCGTACTACTCATGACGTACTTATAGCGGCATTCCTGGGCGAATGCAAGCGACAGACCGCCGCTCCGCGGCGGGCATCTCTCCGCGGGCAGGAGCCCTGTAGCGCATGCTGCCCCGACCAATGCCGCCGCCCGGAGGCTTCCGCAGCCTTTCCTTGGATGACCGCTCCGATTGCCACCGACGGAAGGGACAGTTGCCGGATTCGATTAGCGCTGGCCGGGAGACCGTGCCTCTCCACGGCGTACCGCAGTATGCGATTGGGTGCCGCCTATCGGTTCGGGGGTGCCTGGTTCGGTTGACCATTCACATTGCACACGGTCCAACACCTGTGCCAGAACCCCTGTGAGTCTCTCCACTTGTCGCTATAATCATAAAGCATCCCCCTCAACAAGAACTTGGCGATTGCATTGGAGTGAGTTTTCGGATGAGGCGCGCCCTGGGCATGCGGTAGGACTTCAGTCATCACGCTCGCGCATCCTGATAGACTTGCAGCAAGCGAGACAACCGCCAACAGTGCCGGAATTCCCCTGCTTCGGCACGTCCGCATATATGACGTGATCTCATTCACGTCCGCTGCTCTCGCTGTGCATCCGCTTCGGACTGACCCGAGCGGTGTCTCCGCGACCAATTCGTCAATGGTGAATCCACCGCAAATTCCCTAACGCAGCAGGGTCATAGATTTCAGATTTCCACTCGAATAAAGCACATGCGAAAGTCCAGCATTGCTGATTTTGTGTTCCCATTGCACAAGCTTCGCAATGCGGCTGTTCCGCGCATTGGGCCCATCCAGTACATATATACGTGGCCATCGACGCTTCGCAACGCCAGACTGAAGTTGTCCCTACGCCGCGGACCTCTTAGACGGGTCTTGATCGACCTATTGTATTCTGCACGCGAGGTTTCTATTCCGGTGGGGCTGCCGTGCAACGATCTGAGACATTTTCAGTATTCAACCGCGCTTCGGCCGCCGTCTTCGCGCGTAGCCGGACCGGCGCAGTCTCCGGATACAGCATGTATGCAATTTGCCCAATCACGGTAAACCCGATCAGGTACCAGGCGGGGGCGACCGCGCTCTCCGTGACGTGAATGATCCAGGTGACCACCAGCTGAGTCGTTCCCCCGAATATTGCGACGGAAAGAGCGTACACGGTACCGAAGCCGCCACTGCGGATCTTCGGCGGCAGCGACTCGATGAATGCCGCATAGAACGAGCCCATGCGCAGAGAATATGCGGCGTTCAGGATGACCATGGCCCAAATCAACGCCGTGACCGAGCGCGCGGCGATGACCCAGACGAACGCGGGGTAAATGCCCAGCAGAAAGGCAAGATTCCCCCAGACGTTGACGGGCTTGCGCCCGTACCGGTCAGAGAGGCGACCCCCGATCAAGATGCAGGGGATCTCCACGCTGTATCCGGCGAGGCTCGCCAGGAATCCCGCGCGCGGCGGCAGGTGCAACGTCGTCTGCGCGTATGTGGCAATGTACACAAAGATGTATGTGCCGACGGTGCCTGCCGCAATCGCCATCAAGCCGAATACCATTGCTCTCCAGTGCCTGCGCGCCAGCTCCAGACGTCCGGGCTGAACCGAAGCGGACGACGACCCATCGGCCGCCTGGGAGTATTCCGCATCCTGCTCTTGCAGGGTCTCTGCGAGACGCCGGCGCAGCCAGTATCCACACGGCACTATCGCGGCCCCGATCAGGAAGGCGATGCGCCAACCGTAGCCGTCGAGCGCCGCGGGCGAGAGAAAGGTCGCGAGCGCGGTCCCCACGAGGCTTCCCAGCACCAGCGCGATCGCCTGGCTCACGCCCTGCCATGAGACGATCTCGGCGCGACGGTCCGGCCGGGCGGCCTCCACGAGAAACGCGCTGTTCGCACCGACTTCTCCGCCCAGCGAAAAGCCTTGCAGCAGGCGCGCAATCACGGCGAGCACAGGCGCCGCAACACCGATCACGGCGTATGAGGGGATGCACGCCAGCGCCACCATGGCGATGCCGATCATGGACAAGCTGAGCACCATGGCGGGCCGGCGCCCGACTCTGTCGGCGTAGGCACCGAGCACGACGGCACCCAACGGCCGGGTGAGAAACCCGACTCCGAATGTCGCCAGCGACAGCATCAGGCTGACGTACGAGCTGGTTGCCGGGAAGAATGCCCGGCCGATCTGTATGGCGAACAGCCCGTATATGAAGAAATCGTAGAACTCGAGAGCATTGCCGACAGTCGCGGCGATGATGGCCCGCGGCCGCGCTCCGGCCTGCCCGTCGTACGTCGTTGCGGCCATCGTGCTCACTCACCGGGAAACCAAGGGCGAGCTTACGCTTGGCATCCGCGGCAACGCAATACGGAAACGAATGTCACGTGCCCTAATGCAGTGCATGGGCGACGCGCAAATCGAGCGCATCCGCCGAGTTGAATGCGTCCCGGGAGGCGAATTTGGTGCGCCGCCCTATGATCGCTCTTTCGCCTCAATCGACGATGCTGTTCGGGCGACGGCTACCACGCAGCAATCTCAACGTTGCGCAGTTCCCCTGCGCTTTGCGGGCCTCGGTTACCGCGAGCTACGGACATGCGCCGTCGCGCGATGCGACACACATCCCGGCCCGAAGCGCAACAGACGTCCCATTGAGCTGCGCAACGCGCGGCGCGTCCCAATCCGCTCAATCGAATCAGTACGACACCCGTCTTCTGCGCAGACTCGCGGTGGTAGAGTACGACCTCGATGATGACGACAGAACCGCGAGGGATCCATCTTCTGGCGCACGATCATCCGACGAGATACAGCAGCTCGCGGCGGCAGAATCGCCTGGTCATGCCGACGTGCCGGGGTTGCCTGTTTGCTCAGGTGGTCGCGCGGCGACTGAAGGAGCGCCGGCACGTCAACGTCGCCGCGGCAACGCTTGCTGCCAAGAACGCACGCATTGCCTGGGCGATCCTGGCGCATGGAACGGAATATCGGCCCGCGGAGCCCACGGTGGCTGCGGCCCGACGTAGACCGGGTACCGGAGCGAACCCGAGGTCGAGATCGAGGAGGCACTACCCACCTGGAATTGCTAGAGCGTACAAGCTGATGCAAACAGCTCGGACCGACGCAGGAGGAATCCGATAGCCCGTACGGTGACTCAGACATCGCGTCAGTCGCGAGGCTCCTGCGAGCGAATCGTCATCAGGGCCCGCCTCGACGGAGGCAACCAGAGGCCGGAAATATCGTCCGCAGTCCGATCCTGAATCCACAAAGCGAAGACGCCCTTGCAACGCCAGGGGAGTCCATCTATTGGGTCAAGCACGAAGAGCCACAACCAGACCCATTTTCGGCCGTCCCACCGGGGTCCTGCAGATTCCCCGCATCGGGTCGGTGCTGCGCCGAGGTGGCAGCGCTCTGCCGCGCTGCGGGACTGACCGACGTTCTCCTCGCCCGCGGATTTGGAATAGCGTACGCTCAAGTACGGCGCGAGATTAACTACTGCACACGGGGGGGGGCCATCGGTGTTCCGCGACGCTCTATCTGGGGTGGAAACTCGCGCGCGGGGAGGGCTTGAACGGGCATGACGAACGCGACCGTACTGGTCGGATGGCGTCGGCGGTGGAACCGAAGCCTGCTGCAGTTTCTCGGCCGGCGCGTGCGCTCGACGGTCGAAGTGGAGGACTTGGCGCAGGAGATCTACCTGCGGTTGCTGCGCGCACCCGATCTGATGCAGGTGCGCAACCCCCAGGCCTACCTTCTCAGGGTGGCCGGCAACGTGGTTGCCGAGTGGCGGCGCGAATATCCTCCGACGGAGTCCTTTTCCGCCGATGAGAGCGACGCGCCCGTCGATGAGTGCTTGCCCGAGCTGACGCTTGATGCCCGCCTTTCCGAGCACCGGTTGAACGAACAGCTCTCGCGGATGTCTCCAATGATGCGCGCGGTGGTGCTGCTGCGGCTGCGCGATGAACATCCGTACAAGCAGATCGCCCAGGAACTCGATCTGACGCCGCGTCAGGTGCGGCGTTACTTGGCGCGTGGGTACGAGCAATTGCGCGGTGCGCTCGATGAGTGAGTCGACGCGAACGAGCGAGGCGAGCGCGCTTTGGGGCGAGGAAGCCGCCCACTGGTGGACGCTGCTGCACGATGATGGTGCGACGGCCGCTGACCAGCGCAAGTTTCTCGCCTGGGTGTCGCGTTCGCCGGACCGGATCGAGGCGTATCTGGCGGTCGAGCGGCTGATGACTGTGCTGCGTGCCGACACGGTTCGTTGGCCCGATATCCCGACCGAGGCATTGATCAGTGCCGCCAGATCCGCGCATGAGGCCGTACCACTCGGCAACGCGGCCGGGACCCACCATCCTCCGGGCGACTCGCGCTCGGCGAGCGGCCCGTACGGAGCCTCGACGGGCCGTCCCCGGCGCTTGCGGCTCCTCTGGGCCGCGGCGCTCGGCGTTGCCGCCGCCGCCGCACTCACCGCCGTGCTGGTCTCGCAGCCGTGGCGGACCGGCGCAGCGCAGCTCTACCGCACGCGCCCGGGCGAGCAGCGTGTGATTGTGCTTGCCGACGGCTCGCGAGTGACGCTCAATTCCGCCACGACCGTCGAGGTCGAATTAGGCAAGCGACGCCGCATCGTGCATCTGCTCACGGGCGAAGCGCTGTTTCAGGTCAGCCATGACCCGGCGCGTCCGTTCGACGTCCATGCCGATGGCGAGGTGGTTCGCGCGATCGGTACCGAGTTCAATGTGGATCTGACGGTGAAGTACGCGGCGGTGACCGTGCTGCAGGGGCTGGTGGCCGTGATGAGGGCCTCGCAAGCCCGGCTGCCGACGAGCCCGCGATGGGTCGCGCCGGCCGGCGGTGCGCGTCCGCGGCACGAGCGCTTTCCAGCGCCGATCGGGGCACTGATTCTTGGGGTTGCGCAACGGGTGTACATCACGCCGCAAGGTCTGAGCAGACCGCTTCCGGTGAGCGATCTGGCCGCCACCACCGCCTGGACGCACCGGCAGTTGGTGTTCGAGCATCGCCCGCTCGGGCAGGTGGTGCAGGAGATCGACCGCGAGAGCGGCGAGCACATCCGGATTGACAGCGCCGCGTTGCGCGCGCGCGAGGTCACGGGCGTGATCCGCCTGGACGATCCGAGGTCACTGCTCGAGTTTCTAGCCGACGTGCCCGGCGTCGTGATCCACCGTGCTTCCGATGGCATCAGCGTTGTCATGCTGCGGCGCAAGCCGTTGCAAGAGCCGTCCTTGAGTGAACTGCCAAATCAGATGAATCGGGATCACCGCTAGGCACGTTCTGTCGCGCGCCCGCAACGTAACGGGTTGCTCTTGCCGCCGCACGCAATTATTTTTAAGGCGCCGGGGGGGCCAAGTGCGCACCCGCCAACTCTACCTTAGACGAAGCGCTTCGATTTCCGCTGATTAATCTCAGGGCAGGAGGGTCTCATGCGTCGTCTCTGGTCATCCTTTCCGGTATTTGCCGCGCTCGCCATGTTGCTCGCGTTCGCCCCGGGCGCGCGCGCCGGTGAGGCGAGAACGTTCCAGCTCGCAATCAACAGCCAGCCGTTGGCCGCCGCGCTCCAGCAGCTCGCGCGCCAAAGCGGCATTCAGATCATTTTCTTCTCCAAGCTCACCACGGGCCATGTGGCGCCGGCGGTACAGGGCGACGTGACGATCGACTACGCGCTGCATCGCCTGCTCGACGGCTCGCATTTGACTTACCGCCGGCTGAACTCGGGCGCCATACAGATTCGCCCGTCGCAGCTGTCCTCGGATTCCCCCGACCCGCCGGCCGATCTACCCCAGGGGTTCGCCGCACCAAGTGGGAGTTCGAACGCAAATGAAAGCGCGAGCGTCGGCCCGCAAGCCGATCCGGCGCTCCCGTCCGCTCAGGTTGCCGCGGCGAGTCCGACTCTCCCGGCGCTCCCGTCCGCCAATTCAGCGCTACACACCGTGATCGTGACCGGCACCCGGCAAATCGGCATGACGGAGGCGACTTCGCTTTCCCCGATCGATGTGGTGACTCCGGCCGAATTGGCCGCGACGGGCGCAACGAATCTGAACACGGCACTGAGCATACTGTTGCCCTCGTTCAATTTCCCGCAATCGACGATCACCGATGCGACGGATGCCTCTGAGCCGGCGCAGCTGCGCGGCCTGTCCCCAAACGAGACTTTGGTGCTGATCGACGGCAAGCGAGTCCATGACACCTCGATCGTCAACGTCGACGGCGAGTATGGCCGTGGCTCCTCACCGGTCGATCTCGGCGCCATTCCCATGAACGCCATCGACCATATCGAGGTGCTGCGCGACGGCGCGGCAGCGCAGTACGGCTCGGGAGCCATTGCGGGCGTCATCAACATCATTCTCAAAAAAGGCCCCAAGGGCGGGTCAGCGTTTCTGACGGGCGGCCAATACGTCCGAGGTGACGGCAGAACGGTGACGGGGGGCGTCGACGAAGGCATGGCGCTGGGAAAGAAGGGCTGGGTGCGCGTGAGCTTCGACGGCACCCGCCAGGGGGGGACCAATCGCGCGAACCCGGACTTTCGGTTTCCGGGTGATCCGATGTACGGAAAGACGACGGTCCATTACGGCCTGCCGGACGTGCACAGCCTACAGGCCGCGATCAATATGCAGTATGACTTTAGTCCCGAGGTCCATCTGTATGGCTTTACCATCGTGAACCACCGGGACGTGTGGTCGGGCGGGTTTTTCCGCACGTTGACGCAGTACCAGAACACCCAGCCCGCCGCGGTCGCGGTCTATCCGCGCGGCTTTCTGCCGATCGAGGCGAGCACCCTTTTCGACGACCAGGAGGTGCTTGGCGTGCGCGGCACGGTATTCGGCTGGCATTACGACGTCAGCGCCGATACCGGCGGAAATTCCTGGAAGCTCAACACGGCGGACACGTTCAATTACTCACTCGGCAGTGCGTCGCCCACGAACTTCTACATCGGGATGAACAAAATCCGCCAGAGCGTGGCCAACGCCGACTTCAAGCGCGTCTTCAATCCGAGCTGGGTCGAGAATGGACTGCTGGTCGCATGGGGGCTTGATTACGAGTACGATCAATTCCAGGTGTTCCAGGGGGATCCGCAGTCCTATGCCGGTGGGGGAGCACAAGTCTTCCCCGGCTACACGCCGCAAGACGCGGGCTCGCACTCGCGCAACAGCCGGGCGATCTACCTCGACCTGGAGAGCAACTGGACCAAGAGTCTCTCGACGGAATTCGCGGTTCGTCGGTCGCAGTACAGCGACTTCGGCGGCGCGACGACCTATGATTTGTCGGGCCGCTACGCGTTCAATCACGTGATCGCTCTGCGCGGGACCGCAGCGTCCGGCTTCCTTGCGCCGACGCTGCAGCAGGAGTACTACTCGAACACCTCAACCCTGTTCATCAACAACGTACCGTATAACATCCGTCAGTTTCCGGTGAGCAATCCGGCCGCGAAAGCGCTCGGCGCCCAGCCGCTGAGGCCCGAACAGTCGCACAGTTTCTCGGCGGGCCTCGTACTTACGCCGGGTAACGATCTGTATGTGACGCTCGATGCCTACCAGATCACGATCGCGCACCGCATCGTCCTCAGCGGCGACCTGACCGGCCCGAGCGTGTCGAGCTATCTGACCTCGGTGGGTATCCCGTTCGTGGACGGCGGCGCCTTCTTCTACAATGGCGTGGATACGCGTACGGACGGCGCAGACTTCGTGGCGCACTATACGCTGCCGCTCTCCCGCTCGCAGCTACTCTTCACCGCCGAAATGAATTACAACAAGACCGAGATCACCGGCATTGCGCCCAATCCCCCGCAGGACGCCCTGCACGGACTGGTGCTGCCGATCGTGGGGCCACAGGAAGCGGGCTTTTTGACCGTGAGTGCGCCGCGCACCAAGGCGATCCTCATGGCCGATTGGGACGTCGGCCACTGGACCGTGCAGGGGCAGCTGACCCGCTACGGCCAATGGAGCAGCATCAGCAACAACGGGCCGAAGTACAATCAGACCTTCGGCGCGCGCTACATACTCGATGCCAGCCTGTCCTACCATCGGTCGCGGTGGATGCTGACGGTGGGCGGCAACGACGTCGGCAATACCTACCCGCAGCAGAATAACAGTCTCAACAATTTCTTCGGCATCTTCCCGTATCCATTTTCCTCGCCCTTCGGCTTCAGCGGCGCGTACTACTACGGGACGGTGGCCTATCACTGGTACTGATGTCCCTGATCCGCAAGACTCATCAACTCTTCCTAATCAAAACGATGGATTGAATCCGATGCATATCCGCAAAGCTCATCTGGCCTGGGTGGCCGTGGCCGCCCTCGCGGCGGTCACGGCGGGTTGCGCCGGCCGCGCAAGCCCCCTCTCCGTCAATGCGAACCACGTGCGGGATTCAAGCGCTCCGCGGCACACCATTGCCGCGCTGGCGCAGGATCGGCCGGTGCTCGCGCGCCACGCAATGGTAGTCACCTCGCAGCACCTGGCCACCGAGGTCGGCCTGCACATTCTCAAGGAAGGAGGGAACGCGGTGGATGCGGCCGTCGCCGTAGGCTACGCGCTTGCGGTGGTGCATCCGTGCTGCGGCAACATCGGCGGCGGCGGTTTCATGATCATTCACCTCGCGAGCGGTCATAACATTTTTCTTGACTTTCGGGAGAAGGCGCCGCTGAGAGCCACTCCGACGATGTACTTGAACGCCGCGGGTGACGTGGTTCCGGGCCGAAGCACCAAGACATTTCTCTCTGTGGGCGTGCCAGGGACGGTCATGGGCCTCGATGCGGCACTGCACAAGTACGGCACCATGACCCGCCAGCAGGTCATGGCCCCGGCGATCCGCCTGGCGCGCGACGGCTACGTGCTCGAGCAGGGTGATGTCAATATCCTAGACACCCATGTCAAGGAATTCGCCAAGCACCCGAACGTCGCGGCGATTTTCCTGAACCATGGCAAGCCGTACGTCGCCGGGGAGCGGCTGCGGCAGCCGCAGCTCGCGCGGACGCTGGAGCTGATCTCCCGCGAGGGCGGCGGCGCGTTCTATCACGGGCCGATCGCCCGGGCTGTGGTCGCGGCAAGCCGGGCCCACGGCGGGATTCTCTCGATGAAGGACTTCGCCGACTATGCCGTGCAGTGGGCGAAGCCGGTCGAGTGCCGCTATCACGGCTACACGGTGCTGTCGGACCCGCCGCCGAGCTCCGGCGGCGTGACGATCTGCGAGATCCTGCAGATCATCAAGCCCTATCCGTTTTCCAGGTGGGGCTACGGCTCGGTCAAAAGCATCCATTACCTGGTCGAGGCCGAGCGGCGCGCGTTCGCCGACCGCAATTCCTATCTCGGCGATCCGGCCTTCGTGCACAACCCGATCAGCCGGTTGCTGTCGGTGCACCACGCGATGCTGTTGCGCGCGAGCATTAAGCCGGATGCCGCCACACCGTCGGCCGACATCAAGGGAAATCTGGGAGCCACCGAGGGTACCGATACAACCAGCTACTCGATCGTGGACAGCCACGGTAACGCCGTGGCGGTGACGTACACCATCAACTATCTGTTCGGTCTCGGGCAGATCGCGGGAAATACGGGCTTTTTCCTCAACAATGAGATGGACGACTTCACCTCGAAGCCGGGGGTTCCGAACTCTTTCGGCCTGGTGCAGGGCAAAGCGAACGCGATCGAGCCCGGCAAGCGGCCGCTGAGCTCGATGGCCCCGACCATCGTGCTGCGCGGCAAGCGGCTGTTCATGGTCACGGGCAGCCCCGGCGGCTCGACGATCATCTCGAGCACGCTCGAGAGCTTCTTGAACGTTGTCGATTTCGGCATGAACATGCAGCAGTCGGTCAACGCGCCGCGCGTGCACCAGCAATGGTATCCGGAGGCGGTGTTCGTCGAGCCGGGGCTGATGCGCCGGACCGTCAAGCGGCGGCTCATGGCGATGGGCTACCGGTTCAAGAAGATCAAGTTCTGGGGCGCCGACGAGGCGATCCTGGTCAATCCGCGCACCCATTTGCTCGAGGGGGCCAACGATCGGCGCAGTCCGAGCGGCCTAGCAGCAGGATATTAAGAAGCGGGGGCGAGCCGGTCGCTCAGAAAGGTGGCGCGGTCTATGCGAAGATCTGCATAGACTGCGCCACCCCTTTCCCTGCTGATCAACTGATCATGTCACGTAAGAAGAGATTTGAACCCAGGCGCATGCACAGCGCACCACACGACTGTTGACCCGGCGTGTAACTACGCGACATTTTGTTCGCGTAATGGGACGATGCGGCATGGTGAAAAACTCTGGTCGTCGAAGAGCGCGATCTCCACGTGCGGCGTGCCTTGCTCGCGCAGCATCAACATCTGACGACGCGGCTCCAGACGAACGTCCATGCTTGCCTTTCGACTATCAGGCTTCTTCGACATGCGGCATCATGACATCATGTCGTCGGCTTCTCTGGTAGTTGCGCGCCGGGTTAATTAAGAGAACGCCGACCGGTCACAAACTCACTCATTTGCGGAAAGTATCCCGACACGCACTTCCATGGGGTGCGCAGTCATCAATGAAGGGTGCGTGACCATTGCGGTCAAAAGTTCGGAGAACATCTCGCGCGTGGGTTCTGGATCGCCACGACTCGCCGCGATCGAAACCACAATCATGCGTTCACGGGATTCACGGTGTCCAAGACTCGCCCCTCCGGCGAGGCGTCGGGGGTCGACGCACGGCTCGTTCAGCCCAGCCTCTATCCTGCGCGCGAGCATCGCCGCATAAGTGATGTTCTTGCGCTCGGCGGGCAATCGCCTTGGCCTCACGCGGATTGCTCGAGGCGTTTGAGCCGCCATACCGAGTAGGAGATCGCCCACGCCAGTACGAACATCGCGACGATAAGGTAGCCCAGACCGTCGAACGACAGCCCGACAATGGTGCGAGCCACGACCCCGTGCCAGGCGAATTCTCCGATGAGAACCTGCATGATCTCGATTGAGCCAATCACCAGGGCCACCGCGACCGATAGCGATGTGGTCGTCAGGTTGTAAAAGATCCGGCGGACAGGGGTGAAGAAAGCCCAGCCGTAGGCACGAGTCATCAAGACGCCGTCGGCCGTGTCCATGAGTGACATGCCGGCCGTAAACAAGATGGGCAGCGCCAGTACCGCGTATGCCGGAATCCGGCTCGCCGCTGCGCCACCGGTCAGCGCCAGCAGCGCGATTTCAGAGGCGGTATCGAAGCCCAGGCCAAAGAGAAATCCGATCGGGTACATCTGCCAGTTGTGGTTCAGCAGCTTGGTGAGTCGCCGCCCGAACAGACGGTTGAGCAGACCGCGCCGGGCGATGAACTCCTCGACATGAGCGTGGCTGTGCGGGGTGTGGCGCCTTCGCCAGACGTGCAGCATCTCGAGCAGCACGGCGAGGTTGAGTAGCCCGATGGTCCAAAGGAACAGGCCCGAGATCATCGTGCCCACCACATTGCCGACGCCCTCCAAGCCCGGCAGGCGGCGCCTCGCCAATGTTGCAACGAAGGCGGTCAAGACGGTCAGCAGGAAGACCACCGTCGAATGTCCGAGGGAGAAGAAGAAGCCGACCCCCAGCGGCCGGCGTCCTTTCTGCAGCATCAAGCGCACCGTGTCGTCGACTGCGGCGATGTGATCTGCGTCGAACGCATGCCGCATACCGAACAGGTAGGCCGATAATCCCAGCCCGAGGAGCGCGGGATGCGTTCCCGTGTAGGCCAGGCAAAGTCCCCAGCCGAGGATGTGAAAGAGAGCGATCGCACCCCCGTATCCAGCCAACGAACGGCGCTCCGCAGCGGTGAACGAACCGCCGGACTGCGCGGCGCTCAGGCTCATGCCGCCTCCTGCCTGCCGTGGCTGTCAGTAGTGCTCCGCACTCCCGCGCGCCGTGTGTCAGAAGCCGCGTGTACGGTCGTCTCCGCAGCATCAATCTCGTCGGGAGTATTGCCGACGACATGGATGCGCCGACCCGTGACGACGAGCGATGATGCCGCGACATCAGCGATGATCGCGAACGTGCAATGTGGAGTGTTTTTGACGGTAAACCGCTGCGCGCCCATTTCGCTCTTCGCAGCAATGATGGGACAGTCTGGACCACTGCTGTCAAAAGTGGCCTGAGTCCGGCGAATTGACGGCTGCTTTTCCAGGGGAGCCTCTATCAATCGATTGTCACGGATGTCATGAGGAGTGCAAGCAGGGGAAATTACTGACCGAGTCGATACACCAGGTGTTTTGCCCGTGTTTTCGCCATTCGGTGTTCGGTCTTCGCAGACGTTCCGTCGCGTCCAATACATCATTTCCCATCACGCAGGCAGTCCTGTCCCGTCAATCGGAATCTTTCCCATCCGGATCGGAACATCCAGGCGCTTGAAGTCGTAGCGCAGCGCCTTCATCGTCGACCAGGCACGCGCCCGCTCGATCCCGATGCTGCGAACCGTCATGCCACCCATCTGCGTCATCGCCGCAAAGGAATGCTCCACCCGCGCGCGCGCGAGACTTGGTCCGATTCATCCG